>NZ_VOBC01000006.1 GCF_008369195.1 Sporosarcina sp. ANT_H38
CTCAAAGAGTCTGGTGACGATTGCGAAGAGGTCACACCCGTTCCCATCCCGAACACGGAAGTTAAGCTCTTCAGCGCCGATGGTAGTTGGGGGTTTCCCCCTGCAAGAGTAGGACGTCGCCGGTCTCACACATTTACTTTCGACATAAATGTGGTGAATTTAGTTATAACGTCGAAAATCAATACATATTTAGGTCCCGTGGTGTAGCGGTTAACATGCCTGCCTGTCACGCAGGAGATCGCCGGTTCGATCCCGGTCGGGACCGCCATTTAACTTTAAATTCAGAACCGATTCAGGGATTAATTCCGGAGTCGGTTTTTTTGTATCTAGAATTTTAGAATTTAACAAATATATTTTTTTGAAGAAGTCAACGCTCTGTAAAAAGTAAGCAAAAAACTAAACAATGCTCTCACAAAAGAAGACAACGTTAGAAATACAAAACAACTACCCTCCGAAAACACATATATAAGCGTTGTTACTTTCTGATAGATCATGTTTTCGGTACACTATAGCAAAGAAGCAGAAAGGAAATAAGCCATGACTTGGGAAATAGAAGTAAATTATGTCGAGGAGACAGAACAGATTGCAACGAATCTTGCATCCCTTCTTACACCACCGGATGTACTTACACTCGAAGGGGATTTAGGAGCAGGTAAAACGACTTTTACAAAGGCACTTGCAAAAGGACTGGGCATTACGCGCACGGTCAACAGTCCGACATTCACAATCATCAAACAATACGAAGGTAACTATCCATTAAATCATCTCGATGTCTATCGTTTAGCTGGCAGTGATGAGGATCTTGGTTGGGATGAACTGTTTTACGGAGATGCCATATCCGTTATAGAGTGGGCACATCTTATTAAAGATGATCTACCTGCGGAACGTCTGGAAATTCAGCTTGTTCATGGAGGCGGAGATAAAAGGACAATTATATTTACGCCGATTGGTGAAAGATATGAAAAGATTTGCGAGGGGATATTCTTATGATCTGGCTAGGTATAGATACGGCTAACACACCCATTTCGGTTGCACTTGTGAAAGATGGAGAACTATTAATAGAAGAAACTTCAGCAATGGCTATTAACCACTCGTTACGTGCTATGCCAACAATTGAAGAGTTATTAAAAAAAGCAGATTTAGTACCTGCGGATATTGATGCAATCGCTGTTTCGGAAGGACCTGGTTCTTATACAGGCGCACGAATTGGAGTGACAATAGCGAAGACACTTGCCTGGACACTTGGTAAACCTCTTGTTGGCGTATCCACTTTAAAAGCATTGGCGGCGAATGCGCTATTCTTCAATGGTCTTGTTTGTTCAATTGTCGATGCAAGACGAGGCAATGTCTACGCAGGTGTTTATCAATACGGTGGAGGAAAGCTTACTGAAATAATTGAGGATGGTCACTACTCTCTTGAAGAGTTGCATGATTTACTTGAGCAGCACAACAGCCCTATATTATTTGTTGGAAAAGATGCGGCAATACATGAGCAAAAACTTATTGAACTTCTTGGACAACATGCAGTGGTAGCACCTCTTCAATTTAATCTACCTCGGGCATCGTCACTTATTTATATTGCCGCTCAATCAGAACCAGAAACGGATATACATGCATTTGTTCCGGAATATCGACGTCTTGCTGAAGCAGAGGCAAACTGGCTAAAAGAGCAGGGAAAGGACAATGATCGTGCATAAAGAGATTATTTATAGAGAAATGGGAATAGAGGATATTACTTCTGTTGTCGAAATCGAAAAAGAATCATTTGCTACGCCGTGGACTGCAGAAGTTTTTGAGCATGAAATGACCGGAAATGATTATGCGCATTATGTTGTTGCAGTCGATGAAGGGGAAGTTATCGGACATTGCGGAATGTGGATAGTACTAGATGAATGTCATATTACAAATGTTGCGGTACGAACCCGTTTAAGGGGCAATGGTATCGGCGAAGCTTTGATGAAACAAGCGATTGCACTTTGTAAAGAAAAAGAAGTCCGTTTAATGACACTGGAAGTGCGGATGACCAATAATACGGCTCAAAACCTTTACCGTAAGCTTGGTTTCCAGGACGGCGGAATCAGGAAAAACTATTATACAGACGACCATGAAGATGCGCTCGTCATGTGGGTGGAGTTCAAATGACAAAAGATATCTATATTTTAGGGATTGAAACAAGTTGTGATGAAACGGCTGCATCCGTCGTAAAAAATGGAACGGAAATTATTTCAAATGTCGTAGCATCTCAAATTGCTAGTCAAAAAAGGTTTGGCGGGGTTGTACCAGAAATCGCATCCAGACACCATGTTGAACAAATTACACTAGTGATTGAGGAAGCACTTGCGATTGCAGAACTAAAACCTGTAGAGCTTGATGCAGTTGTTGTGACTGAAGGACCCGGTTTAGTTGGGGCTTTGTTAATAGGTGTTAATGCTGCGAAAGCATTCGCTTTTGCCAATGGTTTGCCGATTATTGGCGTTCATCATATTGCGGGACATATATATGCTAACCAACTGATGCAACCCATGGAGTTTCCACTTCTTGCCCTTATCGTTTCAGGAGGCCATACAGAGCTTGTAATAATGGAAGGGCATGGTTCGTTTAAACTGGTTGGAGAAACCCGTGACGATGCTGCTGGCGAAGCTTATGATAAGGTTGCACGTGTACTTGGCCTTCCTTACCCGGGTGGTCCACAAATCGACAAGCTGGCAGCCGAAAGTGATGGTCAAATTGTGTTCCCTAGAGCGTGGCTAGAACCGGGTTCTTATGACTTTAGTTTTAGCGGTTTAAAATCATCGGTTATTAATTATAAGCATAATCTTGCCCAAAAAGGTGAGGAGGTTAACCCTCATCATATCGCGGCTGGTTTTCAGGCGAGTGTGGTTGAAGTGTTGACAACGAAAGCGTTGAAGGCAGCGAAAGAGTTCGGTGTAAAACAGGTAATTGCCGCAGGCGGTGTGGCGGCGAATAAAGGGTTACGTTCTTCTCTAGAAGAAACATTTAAGAATGAAGATATTCCTTTTTATGTTCCTCCAATCGCACTTTGCACGGATAATGCGGCCATGATAGCGGCAGCTGGATCAGCCATGTTTATAGATGGAATACGCGGAAATCTTGCCATGAATGGCAAGCCTGGCATGCCCCTTGTTTCATGGAAACAGTAAATAAATAAAAACACGAAAGTCGTCATATTATGACAACTTTCGTGTTTTTTTATCAAGGCCTTTTTCAATATGTCAATAGGGAACATTCGTACTTATGCACAACTGTGGATAAGTTGTGCATAACAATTGTATATGTACATTTAGTAACTATGATTAGAGGATAACTATGTGTATAAGAAATGGATCATTTGTTGATGATGTGGATAATAGTAATCTGCTACAGCTATAACTTCATTTTATGTGTGGATAAAGTTGTGGAAAATATTTTTCCGAGAATATCATCTCGTACTTTATCTGATAGGATACGACAGTAAGAAATGACAAAACGTCACGATTAACCCATTCGTTCTGGAGTAATCGTGACGTTTATATTTTTCTTACAATGACTCTAGTTCGTCTTGAAGATCAAGCCAGCTTTCTGATTTACTGTCATGTTCCAACTGGAGTGCGTCTATCTGTGCCTGTAGGTCCATTAATTTCACATGATCGTCTGCAAATTCAGGCGTGGAAAGTTCGTCTTGCAGTACTACGATTTCACTTTCCAAAATAGACATTCGAGATTCGACTTCGTCAATTGCTCTAGTCAGTCTTCTTTCCTGCCTTTTTAACTCTTTATCGTCATCATTTTTTCTTTCAATGATAGTAGTTGCAGTTGCTTTAGAAGCATTTGATTCGGCAAGCAGCTCTTCCTGTTCCAGTTTTTTCTCAATGAAGTAATCATAATCACCGAGGTATTCGGTTGTACCCGTTGCACTAATGTCGATTACTTTTGTTGCAATGCGGTTGATAAAGTAACGGTCATGTGACACGAAGATAAGTGTACCTGGAAAGTCATCCAATGCATTTTCAAGAATTTCTTTGCTATCCAAGTCAAGATGGTTTGTCGGCTCATCAAGGATAAGTGTATTGGACTTTTGTAACATTAATTTAGCAAGAGATAAACGAGCTTTTTCTCCACCTGATAAGGAAGTGACAGACTTCTCAACATCCTCGCCGGTAAATAAAAAGCGTCCAAGTACAGAGCGAACGTCTTTTTCATTCATCATTGGCCAATCATCCCATAGCTCCTGAAGAACGCTACCAGTTCCGATAAGTGTCGCTTGTTCTTGGTCGTAATAGCCAAATTGAACATTTGTACCATAACGAATTTTGCCCGCTAGTGACTCTTGGGACTTGACGATTGTCTTTAAAATTGTTGACTTTCCGACGCCGTTTGGCCCGATAAGTGCAATACGGTCTTGTTTATAAACACGCATATCGATGCCAGTTGAAACAGGAGTTCCGTCATAACCGACTGCTAGACTTTCAAGTGCCAACACGTCATTTCCGCTGGGACGATCAATTGAGAAGGTGAAGTTTGCGGATTTTTCATTCCCATCGGGAGAGTCCATCCAGTCGGTCTTTTCAAGCGTTTTCCGTCTACTTTTTGCCATTTTAGATGTGGATGCCCTCGCTATGTTTCGTTGCACGAAGTCCTCAAGCTTGGCCTTTTCACCCATTTCCTTCACGTAAAGCTTTTGATCACGTTCATAGTTTTTCGCTTTTTCGTCAAGATACGCACTATAGTTCCCTGTAAACTTGGCTACTTTTTTCCTCGATACTTCGTAGACAATGGTTACGATTTCATCTAGAAAGTAGCGGTCATGGGATACAATCAAGATTGCTCCTTCGTATGACACAAGATATTTCTCAAGCCAACCGAGCGTTTCGATATCCAGATGGTTTGTCGGTTCATCGAGAATGAGGAGATCTGGTTTACTAAGTAGCATTTTCGCAAGTGCCAATCGTGTTTTCTGACCTCCGGAGAGAAGATTGACGTTTTTGCTGTAATCATCAGGATAAAAACGCATCCCGTGAAGCACAGAACGAATATCGGATTCATATTGATAGCCGCCAGAGTCTTTGAAATCGATTTGTAGTGCATCGTATTCCTTCATCACACGCTCATAGTCGCTCGGGTTATCGTAGACAGACGGGTCTGACATTTCACCTTCAAGTGACCGAAGCCGCCTTTCAATAATATGTAGCGGTTCGAATACGGTCATCATCTCTTCCCAAACCGATAATACAGAATCAATGCCTGAATGCTGTTCAAGGTATCCAATCCGAGTGTCTTTAGGGACTATTAAATCACCTGAATCAGCACTCATTTCACCTGCAATTATTTTGAGTAATGTCGACTTGCCGGCTCCGTTACGCCCAACAAGTGCGACGCGGTCGCGATGTTGGACTTCGAGTTTTACGTTTTCTAATATATCTGTTCCTGAAAATGATTTTGTTAGTCCGTTCACTTGTAATACAATCAAAGAAAGCACCTCTATTCCTCTTCAGTTTAAATGAATGGCGTCAAGCGTGCAACGGTCGACTTTACAACATTCATTATCTACTGTACGATAGAAACGCCTTTAGATACACTCAGGAGGGTTAAGATGATAGAGGAAACAATCAAAATTCCACAGGCGACATCAAAGCGTTTGCCTTTATACTATAGGTTTTTGCAAAATTTTGCGAATTCAGGAAAGAAACGAATATCATCCAGTGAATTAAGTGAGGCTATGAAAATTGATGCCGCCACAATTCGACGTGATTTTTCACATTTCGGGGCACTTGGTCGTAAAGGTTATGGCTATGATGTAAAATATCTCGTCGCCTTTTTCCGACAGGCACTCGATCAGGATGAAGCGACAGATGTAGCACTTATTGGAGTTGGCAGTTTAGGTAACGCTTTTATGAAATATAATTTCCATAAAAACCACAACACACGTATTGTCGTTGCGTTTGATCCGAAAGCTTCGAGTGAAGGAACTGAGATGAGTGGAATACCAGTCTTCCCTCCCGATGCGATTGAAGATAAAATTAGGGAATTAGGAATTGAACTAGTGATACTAACAGTGCCTTCAAGAGTAGCGCAAGAAGTGACAGATAAGCTTGCCGCCATCGGTGTGAAAGGAATCCTTAACTTTACTCCGGTTCGGCTAACAGTACCAGACTCAGTGCGGGTTCATACAATCGATTTGTCTGTCGAATTGCAAACGCTTATTTACTTTATAAAAAACGACGTAAAAGATTCACATATCTGACGCTTCGTAAATAGTAATCCCGGCGGCTTTCGTGTAAAATGGACAAAAGAAGGATTGAGTACAATTCCTAACTTATGAAAGAGGTGTCCGAGATGCCAGGTCCAGGAAGTCTGATTATCATCGCTGTTATTGCTTTGCTCGTATTCGGTCCCAAGAAACTGCCTGAAATCGGGAAAGCCTTTGGTTCTTCGTTGCGTGAATTCAAAAGTGCTACAAAAGGTCTCGTAGAAGATGAAGACGAAGTAAAAAAAGTAGAAGTTAAGAAAGAAGAACTGAAGTAAGTTAGGATGTCTGTCCGATGAATGATAAAAACTTAACAGTCATTGAGCATATAGATGAAATTAGAAAACGGCTGATGGTTATCGTCGTTTTCTTTGTTGTTGCCGTCGTGGGTGCTTTCTTTGTAGCTAAACCACTTATTCAGTTTCTACAAAATGATGGGGAAGCACATAATATTGCGTTAAATGCTTTCAATGTACTTGACCCGATTATGATTTACGTGAAAGTGATTGTCTTTATCGCATTCATCGTCATTTCACCAGTGCTTATGTATCAATTATGGTCCTTTATTTCACCTGGATTGCATGAAACTGAGCGGCGCGCGACATTGAATTATATCCCTTTCACATTTCTCCTGTTTGTTGGAGGTATTTCATTTTCGTATTTCGTCCTGCTACCTTATGTGATGAAATTCATGATGAATTTATCCACGGAGCTTGATATAACTCAGACAATCGGCATTAATGAGTATTTCTCGTTCCTTTTCCAACTGTTAATTCCATTTGGCATTGTTTTTCAGTTACCGGTCGTCTTGTTATTTTTAACGAGGCTTGGTATTTTGGACCCGACGACACTTGTGAAGATACGGAAATATGCTTATTTTGTTCTATTTGTAATTGCGGCTTTCATAACTCCACCTGACTTGTTGTCTCATATGTTCGTCACGGTTCCATTGTTTGCACTTTATGAAATAAGTATTTTCATATCACGATTCGGTCACAGGAAATACTTGAAGGCTGAACAGCTGCGGCAATTCGAAGAGGCGAAAGCTGAACAACAGCGTCAGATAGATGAAGTTAATGAGCAACAGCAGAAATGAAAAAAGTCTTCCACAATCCTAATTAGGGCTGTGGAAGACTTTTTTTAATTGATAAGAAAGTATACGTTTTTCAATATGGACTATTGTCTAGATCCAGCACCAAGGCGCATTACGTTTTTCTTAATTGTCTAGACTCCAGGCGAAAGCCGCTTTTCTTAGTGCATAAAGAAGATTATGGCTTGCTTCATATCTTCTTGCCATTGTTGTATCTTCTCAAGGTTTAAATTGAGGGTAACGACAAATCCGTTCATCAATAAATGGGCAATCATTGGTGTCAGTATCCGTTTCGTCCTGTAGTACAAGTAAGAGAAGACGAGAGCAGGCATCATATAGATTAGAAGGTGTTCGAATTCGTTGTGCACCGCAGCAAAGATAACAGCACTGACAATGGCTGCAACCCAAAAATTCGACTTTTGATAAATCCCGCCAAAGATAACCCTTCTGAAAATGATTTCTTCTAGTAATGGTGCGAACAGTACTATTGAAATAATGATGATTGGGGATACCTTCGCAATGTCGGAAAGGATTGCGGTGTTATCGGATCCCGGATCAATTCCGATCGCCATTTCAATTGCACCAGCAAGCATTTGTCCACCTAGAGCAAGGAAGAAACCGATGAATCCCCAAAGTACTGAATTACCGATAGTAGATTTCTTACCTTTAAACACCTGGAAGAAGTTTTTCCTCTTCAAAATGATAAGTAAGAAAATGCTTGCTGCAATTACATTAACAATGAAAAGCGACCAAGAACTCGCATAGAATTTGATATTCTGAACGGATTGTTGTTCACTCCAAGGGAAGTAACTGAGTAGACCCTGTGCCAAAAAGACACTGCTCACCTGCATCAGAATATAAGTGATTAAAAGATAGGTATAGATTTTCCAAGTCTTCAAGTAGCGCCACCCTTTCAACTGGTGATGAAGTCAATTTTAGCTGTTTAGAGTGAGATAAGCAAAGAGAAAATGTTCGGAGTATTTCACTTGCAATATATGCAATTGTTCATTATGATTAGAAATGTATTAGCACTCATGTCTAACGAGTGCTAAAAGGGAGATATTATCTGAGGAGGTTGTTTCAATTGTTGAAACCATTAGGTGACCGTATTGTTATCGAGCTAATCGAGGCAGAAGAAAAAACGTCAAGCGGTATTGTTATACCGGACTCTGCAAAAGAAAAACCGCAAGTAGGTAAAGTTTTTGCAACAGGTACTGGACGCGTTCTTGAAAACGGACAACGTATCGAATTGGAAGTTAAAGAAGGAGATCGAATCCTCTTCTCAAAATATGCAGGCACTGAAATCAAACATGAAGGTAATGAATATCTGATCTTGCGTGAAAGTGACATCTTAGCAATTATTGGCTAATCTACGGATGCACAATGAGTTAAAAAATACACGAAATATCAGGAGGGTACTTATAAATGGCTAAACAAATTAAATTCAATGAAGACGCACGAAGTGCAATGCTACGTGGGGTCGATATATTAGCGAACGCTGTAAAAGTAACGCTTGGACCTAAAGGACGTAACGTTGTTCTTGAGAAAAAATTTGGTTCTCCTCTTATTACGAATGACGGTGTAACAATCGCACGTGAAATCGAACTTGAAGATGCATTCGAAAACATGGGTGCAAAACTTGTGGCTGAAGTAGCGTCTAAAACGAACGAAATCGCTGGTGACGGTACAACAACTGCAACTGTCCTAGCGCAAGCAATGATCCGCGAAGGACTGAAAAACGTTACTGCTGGTGCTAATCCTGTTGGAATCCGTAAAGGAATTGAAAAAGCGGTTATCGCAGCGATTGAAGGTCTTAAAGAAATTTCGAATGAAATCGAAGGAAAAGAAGAAATTGCACAAGTTGCATCCATCTCTTCCGGAGACGAAGAAGTAGGGAAGCTTATTGCTGAAGCAATGGAGCGCGTTGGAAACGACGGCGTTATTACGCTCGAGGAGTCAAAAGGCTTCACAACTGAACTGGACGTTGTTGAAGGAATGCAATTCGACCGCGGCTATGCATCTGCATATATGGCGACCGATACAGACAAAATGGAAGCAGTTCTGGACAACCCGTATATCTTGATCACAGATAAAAAGATTACGAACATCCAAGAAATCCTTCCAGTTCTTGAACAAGTAGTTCAACAAGGTAAACCACTTCTTATGATCGCAGAAGACGTTGAAGGCGAAGCACTTGCAACACTAGTTGTGAATAAGTTACGCGGTACATTCAATGCTGTTGCTGTTAAGGCACCAGGCTTCGGAGATCGTCGTAAAGCGATGCTTGAAGACATTGCGACTTTGACTGGCGGGGAAGTTATCACTGAAGACCTCGGTCTTGACCTTAAATCTGCTGATATTTCACAGCTTGGCCATGCAGTTAAAGTTGTCGTTACAAAAGACAACACGACAATCGTTGAAGGTAGCGGCAATTCAGAACTTATTAAAGCACGCATTAACCAAATCCGTGTTCAACTTGAAGAATCAACTTCTGAATTCGATAAAGAGAAATTGCAGGAGCGTCTTGCTAAACTTGCAGGCGGCGTAGCAGTTATCAAAGTCGGAGCAGCTACTGAAACTGAACTGAAAGAACGTAAACTTCGCATCGAAGACGCATTGAACTCAACGCGTGCAGCTGTTGAAGAAGGTATTGTCTCTGGTGGTGGTACTGCTCTTGTAAACGTCTACAGTAAAGTAGCGGCATTACTAGAGTCTACTGAAGGCGACGTTGCTACAGGCGTTAAAATCGTACTTCGTGCGCTTGAAGAGCCTGTACGTCAAATCGCTAACAACGCTGGTCTTGAAGGATCGATCGTTGTAGATCGCCTGAAACGCGAAGAAGTAGGAATTGGCTTCAACGCGGCTGACGCTACGTGGGTAAACATGATGGAAGCTGGTATCGTTGACCCAACTAAGGTAACACGTTCAGCACTTCAAAACGCAGCATCTGTTGCAGCTATGTTCTTGACTACTGAAGCAGTAGTAGCAGACATTCCTGAGCCAGCTGGTATGGGTGGCGGAATGCCTGATATGGGCGGCATGGGCGGCATGATGTAATTAATCAGCCCTAAAGGTTGATATATCAAGGTTTCTGACGCTTCATATTCAATTATTTAGCGAAAACATAACAAGAAACTAACATTTGTATCAAGAAAGTTTAAAATTAATATTTTGAAGGATGTTTCCGTAGATGTCATTAATCTTAACGGAAGCATCCTTTTTCATTTTGTTAGTAACATGTGTATAAACTTTCATCGTAGTTTCGATATCCTCATGGCCAACCCTTGCCATTATAGTCGGCAATTCAACCCCAGCTTCCGTAAGCATACTAATGTGAGTGTGTCTAAAGATGTGCGGCGTCGCATTCTTCTTTATAGATGTCTTTCCAACCAATCGGGCCATTCTAACCCCTATATTTTTCGGAGCAAACGGATAACCGTTGTCGCGACAAAAAACAAAGTTTTCGTCATGGAAATCTTCATACATATGTTTATATTGCAATTTGTGCTTGTCGTTATTTTTAACAACGCGCTGCAACATATCCATAACCGGCTTCTCCATCTCAATGTCTCGCACTGATCCATCCGTCTTCGGCGGAGTTAATTCATACAATCTCATATTATTGCTTTCACTGTACAAAGTTTTATTGATTTTGATGATACCATCTTTAAAAACCATATCATCTTTCTGCAAAGCGCATAACTCCCCGGACCTCATGCCCGAAAATGCCAACAGATAAAACCTTTCAAGGTCTAAATACAATCCGTGATTTTGCACAGCTAATAGAAATTCTTCTAGTTCATCGTGTTCGAGATACAATCCCTCAACAGGATCCTCTTTGATTTCCTCAACAGTCTTCCTCTTTTTCGGTACAGTTGCCCCTACAGTTGGGTCATCCTTAATCTTCTTATCTCTTATCGCATACCTAAAAATCATCCCAGCTGTGATATTTATCCCTTGTAACGTCGACCTGGCAAAATCGGGGGCCATATCATTTAGTATTTTTTGATACATCGAATGAGTGATATTGGCAATCGGCACTTTTGCAATACGACTGTTCAAATTACCTATCTCATGTTTCCGAACCCGAATCGTATTTTTTTTGACGCCTGTTAATGAATAGGTAGCTAACCATTCATTAGCGAGTGTATCAAACGTCATGTTTTTACCTACTCTTTGATCGATACTATCATTTTTAAGCGAGTTGATAGCTTCATTCACACGATCCATTGCTTCTCTTTTCGTTTTTCCGCGTCTTGGTATCTGATTCCGTCTCCCGGTTACTGGATCTGGTGGACCATCAGCCACGCACGACCAACTGACTTTCCCAGACTGCAATGTTATTTTTTCGCAAAACATCTTTCTACCCCTCCATCCTGTCATTCTAAGACATTAATTAATCTGCACCACCCCCTTCACCGATGAACGCAATCAAAATCCAATCGCCCTGCTGAAAACTATCCGGCTTTCTTTTTGTTGCATGAATTTTTCCAATCGTAGTTCTGCGAATTCGCGAGATACATTGAAGGACTTCTGAATCTCCCAAATTGCTATATTGCGATCACTTGGTAAATCTAATTCATGCAACATGAACGACGGAATGCAAAAATGATACATAAAACTTTCAGCCTGCCATTCTTGTAATCTCATAAACAATGGATTCATATTCAATTGATTGCCACTATGTCGCAAATAGTGACAGACCTCATGCCCGAACTGGATCCATTCCTCTCTTTTTGTGCCTCTAACTAACACAATCTCATTGTCGAACCTAAATGCATTTTCTTTGTATACAATCTCGACACCTATTTCTTTGGCTATCAACGAAATATCCAATTCTGCCGGATTCGTTATGTCGATAGACTTGTACAAACTATAAATGTAATCCTCTAGGTGAGTGCGCAAGTGATGACCTCCTTAATGGGAATGTACGTTTGGTTTGGTAGGTAAAATAAAAAGCGTACGTGGTACGCCGTTTATTCAATCGTCCGCATTTTCTTTTCCTGTAATTACTTTAATAGTAGGTGGTAGTTTACCATCAAGATACTCTCGAGAAATATCCCCTACTACTTGACCAACTTTTACAGAGTTATCGTATTTAGTACTGAATTCTCCATTTATCATCTGGTCAATTGCCTCATCAACTGTTTCAGCCAACTTCAATAAATCTATTACTGCCGGTATATCTTGTTCATATTCTTCTTTCAGTTCCATACTAATAGCATCAATGTCAACTGCTGCTTTGCCTAACTTTTGCAGTTGCTCTTTACCACCAGTTTGATAGTGATCCGTCATTAAATAATCACCAGTTAACATTTCCATATACGAAATAATTAAATTTGGCGTTATTTCTTTGAGTGTTTTGGTCTCTTCAACTTGGTCAGCTTTATTCACTTCTGGTTCTTTTTTACTTTCGGAACAACCAACAAGCAGGATAGAAGCTAAAAGCAGGATGAAAAATCCTTTCAACATGTATTCACCTCTTATTTATTTTTACTCACTTTATATTTGATGTAATCATATACCTCTTCCATTTGTTCTGCTGTTAACGACTCCATGTCTTTAAACATTAAATCAATATCAGGAAACTCCGTCGCAATCTTACTCATAAAAAAAGCTTTATCTTCATTAACAAGTTCAGAACTGGTATTGGTAGTTCTACCTAATAGATAGTCCACACTTACTTCGTAAAGGTCAGCTAATCTAGTTAGTGTTTCGGTGTCTGGATCTCGATAGTCTCTTTCGTAATTGGATAGGACGGTATTTGTAATTCCGATTTTTTCGGCAACTATTTTTTGTGACCAATTCCTTGTTGTTCTCTCGTGTCCTAATCGCTTACCTAAACTCATGAATTTGATCCTCTCATTGTATATTTGTACTTTTATGATAACAAAAATTCACGTAACGTTAAATAGATTCCACGAAAAGTTAACAAAAGTGTTGACACCCACTTAACGTGGAGTTAATATGTAATTAAGAGTTCCACAAAAAGTGGATTAAGAAGGGCGGTGATACGATGGAAATTCACGAAAAGGTGAGTGAATTGAGAATCTCGAAAGGGGTCTCTCAAACTTTCATCGCTAGCAAGCTTGATATAACGGTATCAGGATACAATATGAAAGAACATGGCAAACGACCTATCAGTATTAAAGAATTAGAACTAATAGCAAAAATTTTCAATGTAGAGACTTCGTCTTTTTTTGACAACATAATCCACGTAAAGTGTAATTAGTGACCGCGAGTCGTTTAAAAACAAACAACTCACACCCAGCAACGAAAGTTCGAAAGAGCGGAGTCGGCCAAGATCTTCTTCTATAGAAGGGAGCCACGCCAATTGGTTACGCGAAGACTTCGAATTTCGGTTGGTGGGTGTGAAGGAATGAAAGGAGATTGCTAGTATGCAAGTCACACTCGATGAATTTATCGCTCAACATCTTGAATCGAAGTTAGATGCAATGTTCCAACGAGCATACGATCAAGGCGTCGCTGACGCACGTAAGAAATATGAAGTAAAGCCATTGATGACTAGAAGACAGTTCATGGAATTCGCTAACATCAGTGAAGCGAAATGCGCTCAGTTGTTTAATCGACAGGACTTCCCAGTCAACCGAGAGTTCGGACACCCGAGAGTTCCGACGAATCTACTATATCAGTGGATTGAGAGAAATACGGATTGGGTTGAAGCGAATATGCCGAACTTTAAATATCCAGTGAGAAAGGCATCGGTTTAAAAGACCTACTAAAAGGAGGAATCTCAATGAAACTATCGATTATTAAACAGAATGGTCAACGCGTTCTAACCACGGCACAACTTGCAGAATCATACGGAACGGATTCAAAAGTAGTTTCCAAAAACTTCACTAACAATAAAGGGCGTTACGTAGAAGGAAAACACTTCCTTCGTCTAGAGGGGGACGAACTAAGGGCGTTTCGTAAAATTTACGAATTGCCATCTAACATTAATGGGCTCTACCTTTGGACAGAAAAAGGGGCATGGCTACACGCGAAATCATTAAACACGGATCAAGCTTGGGACGCGTACGAAATGTTAGTGGACGAGTATTACAAAGTTATTGAATTGTCACCTAAACCAATGTCGCCTTCTGAACTAGCACTCTTGCAAGCGCAAAATATAGTTACCTTGGAAAAACAAATGAATGAACAAGGTGAAAAACTCGACAATATTGTAAGCATTCTTTCTCTTGATAACAACGACTGGAGAAACAGCGTAAATCGAATCATCAACGCAATTGTAATGAAACTAGGCGGCGGTCAATATTACCGAGAAATCCGAAACGAAAGCTACCAACTACTAGAAAGCCGCGGAGCGTGTAATTTAGATATTCGCCTTGAAAACAGGCACTCGAAAATGGCGCTAAGAGGTTCTTCGAAAACGGCAATTAACAAGGTGACTAAGTTGGATGTCATTGCAGAGGATAAAAAGCTTATCAGTGTTTATATAACAGTCATCAAGGAATTGGCGGTTAAGTATCAATTGAACCTAGCGAAGTACCATCTAACAGAAACGGCGGGTGTTTAAAAGTGCTAAAAAAAGTAAGTGTAATCACAGAGGACTTCATTTTAAATGTCGATGCTTTGTCACCGTCAGATAACGCAATTATTAGCTTGGTCGGCGTCGTCGATGGTGAAGAAAAGGATGTAGTAGAGGTGGTCGCTTCTCCGGAAGAACTAAAAGAGATGATTGGCGCGATGACTTACATCCTTGATTCATTGGTATATGTGACTATTGAATAAAGCGATGAGGGGCAGGCAAGCCCCTTGTTACACGGAGTTTTCGTAGCGCGGTATTTAGAGGTTGTAGGAGGGGTCTCACCTACAAGTTAACTATATAACAAGATTAGTTGAATCCATATTCCAATTTGGAATAATCGAACGGGGGAGAAATAGTGAATTACGGATCAATCTTAAAGGCGTGCCGAGAACGGAAAGGGTTAAGCCAAGCGGAACTAGCTTTCCAACTGTTCATCAATCAATCGGACGTGTCTAAACTCGAAAACGGCTCAAAGGAACCGTCAATGTCAATCTTCCAGAAGTGGTCAACGGCGACGCAATCACCGGATGTATTAGTTGCTTTTATTGCAGGAATGGACGGGCTAACAATCCTGTCGAACATATTAAGCAGCATGACAGGTGTTGTTGGATTCATCAAATTCTTAATCTAGGAGGTTTGAAATGAAAAGCGAAATGCAGAAACTTCACGAAAAGCTGACAGCAAAAGGCATTGCAGCCAAATTAATACCGAATTTTAGACAGAAAAAAACCGACAGACACTGGAATGTCAATCGGAAACTTTGAAACTATCTCTTAACAACATTATAGCACAGATATGGAGCCTTGGCTCCTATCAAAGTGTCCAGGAGCCATTGAATAATTTCCTCCTCACGAGCTGGTTACTCGTACCCTGGACACCTTGATGGGATTCAACCATCTATTAACAGAAAGGAGAATTAGAATGCTGACACTAGCGGAAAAAGGTCAAATCGCACTCTACTTTGCACCGTTCGTGGCGTTTTACATCGGAATACTTTGGCAGCACGCAACGTGGGAACTAGAACAGGAAGAAGGTGAGAATGATGGGCGAATACGCTGAAATGACCTTAGAAGGTGAGTTCTGCGAAGGGTGTGGAGAGTACATTGGTGACGGAAATGGCTATCCACAACGATGCGCTGGTTGTCATAGTGAAATCACCACGGCGGAACTTGAAAAGGAAATAGGAAGGGGGAAACATTTTGGAACAAGCAATTAACAAGTTATCTCAATGGTACCAAGATGAACAAGAAATTTTAGATGACTTAGCTCACGACGTTGCTCAAGCTGAATCCGTAGATGAAATGATGAGAGCTAAAGCTTCTTACGAAGTTCAATCTGCAAAGGTAAATACGATTATTGAAGCGACGAATTTAGTAGTAAATGAACAAAAATAAACCCGCTGCTACAACAGCGGATTTGGGGTTCTGAATAATTTACTTACCGCTATTTTAGCGCAGAACCCCTCAAATGACAAGGAGGAGAACGCATTGAAAGAAGTAAAACTGATGAATTTAACGTTTAAGAACTTTAAGGGTATCAAAAAATTCGACCTTGGTGCTGATGGGCAAGACCTTAAAGCATTCGGCGACAACGGTACAGGCAAGACTACACTGTTTGACGGGTTCGTCTGGTTACTTTTCAACAAAGACAGTAACAACCGTGCTGATTTCGCAATCAAGACACTGGTTAGTGGTAAAGAAATCAACAACCTGGAGCATGAGGTTGAAGCTGTTTTCCGGATTGACGGCAGTCCTCTCACTTTACGAAAAGTATATGCGGAGAAATGGACAAAAAGAAGAGGATCTGCAACAAAAGAATTTAGTGGCCATGAAACAAATTATTTCATCGATGGAGTTCCTTCCAAAAAAGGCGAATATCAATCGAAAGTCGATTCAATAGTGAAAGAAGAAGTCTTTAAACTTCTCACATCACCAACATTCTTCAATGAAAATCTCAAATGGCAAGAGCGTAGGGCGACATTGCTTGAAGTGTGCGGCGACATTGAAGAGGAAGACGTACTCGCATTCAACAGCGCCTTGAAAAACCTACCTACAATCCTAAGAGGTCGCACTATTGAGGACCATCGTAAAATCATTGCTGCGCGTCGGGCCGAAATTAATAAAGAACTGGACCGCATTCCGGTTCGCATCGACGAAATAAACAACTCATTACCGGAAATAAATATTGATGTTCCTTCTATAGAAAAAGAAGTTGCAGTAATCGAAAAGCAACTCGATGAAAACGCAACTCAAATCAACAACATAAAGAATGGTTCAGCCATCACCGGTAAACAAAATGAGTTAAGGCAAATTGAAATGGATCTTGAATCTGTCAAACGTGACCTCGAATCCGACTCAATCCAAAAGGGCCATGAAATTAACGCGAAAATCCAAGAAGAACAATCGAATATATCTATTCTGAAACGCAAAAAAGATGACGCTGAGCATCAAATCAAACGAAATAATGAAACTGTTACAGCGATAGATACCCGTCTTGCAGAACTTCGCGACGAATGGGAGCAGGTCAACGCTACGGAGTTTGTCCACGAATCGGAATGTGCTTGCCCGACATGTGGTCAAGACCTTCCAGAAGGACAAGTGGTAACTGCAAACGAAAAGGCGCTTGCCCAATTTAATCTTACTAAATCGAAGAGTCTTGAAGAAATTTCAGTTACAGGTAAACGACGCAGCGAGAAGAAAGCGGAAGCTGTCAACGATATAGAAAAGCTAACAACTACTGTGGGCGTCATCCAGTCTCAAATCGACGATAAGGCGAAAGTGGTATCGAAGTTAGAGGTTGAAATCGAAACACTTAGAACAGCCGTTAAAGATGCCCGTCAAGATCCTAAATATCAATCTAAGTTGCAAGAACAAGCGAAGTTGAATGATGAAATCAAGTCACTCAAAGATAACGCGCAAGAGTCTGTTACAAGCGTCGAAAAAGAAGTCGCTGAACTACGTATCAAACGCACTGAACTCAATGCCCAAATCGCACAGCAAGCACAAGTGGTTGCATCTGAAAAGCGCATAGCCGAACTTGAAGAACAGCAGAAAGAGCTGGCAAATGAATTCGAGAAGTTGGAAGGTGAACTATATCTGACAGAAGAATTTATCCGTTCGAAAGTCGAATTACTTACTGAAAAGATTAACTCGAAATTCAAATATGCACGCTTTAACTTATTCAAAACGAACATCAATGGCGGTATTGAGGAAATCTGTGAGACGACGTTTGACGGCGTTCCGTATTCAAGTGGTTTAAACAATGCGGCTCGCATCAATGTCGGAATCGATATCATCAACACGCTGACTGAACACTTCGGAATTCGCGCTCCTATCTTCGTTGATAATGCTGAGGCAGTTACTCAATTAATTGATACGGATTCACAGCTGATCAGTTTGGTAGTTTCGGAAAAGGATAAGCAATTACGGATTGAAAAAAACGAACTCCAGGAGGCTATTTAAATGACAAGTGCATTAATGACAACATCAGTCGAATTCGAAGTAAACGGTGAAGCGGTGAAGCTTTCAGGCAATACAGTAAAGCAATACTTGGTTCGTGGAAACGGAACTGTAAGTGATCAAGAATTAGTAATGTTCATGAACCTGTGTAAGTTCCAAAAACTTAACCCGTTCCTAAACGAAGCGTATCTAATCAAGTTCGGCACATCTCCAGCTCAAATCATCACATCGAAAGAAGCATTCTTGAAACGTGCTGAGAATCATCCTAAGTATGAAGGATTTGAAGCAGGTATCATCGTCGAACGTAATGGTGAAATGGTTGACGTAGAAGGTGCTGTGATGCTCTCTACAGATGTTCTGATTGGTGGATGGGCGAAGGTTTACAGAGGCGATAGAAAGCTGCCAATCATTTCGAGAATCAGTTTAAAAGAGTTTTCCAAAGGACAAGCGACTTGGAAAGATATGCCCCTTAACATGATCCGTAAATCAGCAGTCGTTAACGCTCAACGTGAAGCGTTCCCAGAAGCGCTCGGGGCATTGTATACCGAAGATGAAGCGCCATCTGTCCCTTCAACTGAAAACGTAATTGAAAATGAAATCAAACAGAATGCGAACAGCGAAGTCATTGACGTTGATGTATCGAAAGCTGAATATACACCACCACAAAACATTGAGCAAAGTACCGGAGAAATAATTCAAGAAGCGGAATGGAAAGAATCATCTGCTAAGACTGACGCTGGTCCAGGCTTCTAATGATTGAAATCAAAACACTCGCAACAGGAAGTACGGGGAATTGCTACTGGATTACAGATGGCATAACCCCCCTCCTTTTGGAGTGTGGGATATCGTTCAAGAACATACAGAAAGCACTCAATTTCAAGACCTCAGACATTGCGGGCGTATTGGTTACCCATGAACACAAAGACCATTGTAAAGCCGTCAGCGAGGTTGCAGACCGTGGACTGAACATCTACCTGTCACCAGGCACAAAAGAAGCAATTGGAATCAATCACCATCGAATCAAAGTGGTCGAAAACAAGAAGCAGTTTAAGCTCGGTACGTGGACCATATTGCCGTTTGACGTTCAGCACGATGTATCGGAACCATTCGGTTTCCTGCTCGCTAACGAGGCAGGGGACAAACTCTTGTTTGCTACTGACACCTACTATGTCCGATACAAATTTCAAGGTCTGACCCACATTATGGTTGAAGCAAATTATTCAACAGAAATATTGAACGAAAACATTATGACCGGCAGGGTTCATGATGGCATGAAGCGGCGGTTAGTGAAATCACATTTCAGTTTAGAAAATGTTCTTGAATTTTTAAAAGTTAACGATCTATCGAAAGTTCAGGAGATTCATTTGCTGCATCTTTCCGATACAAATTCGGATGAAGCGGTGTTTAAAAAAGTAGTACAGGAACAGACCGGAAAGCTTGTGTACGTGCCTTAAATAAACGGTAGGTGAAGGAGGGAAAGTCGAGTGGCGGGATGGATTAGCTTACACAGAAAATTGATGGACAACCCCATATATTCAAATGCCCATATGCTGAAACTCTGGATCCACTGTTTGATGAAAGCATCGCATAAAGAACATGACCATCTAGTTGGAAATCAGATGGTGAAACTCGAAGTTGGTCAGTTTGTTACTGGTAGAAATGCACTTGCAGATGAGTTCAATAAGGGTGCAAAAAAGGATGATGTCGTTTCAGCAATTACTCTTTGGCGATGGTTGAAGAACTTCGAAGAATGGCAAATGTTGAACATCAAAACAACCACGAAATACAGCGTGGTTACAGTATCTAACTGGTCTGAACATCAACAACATGAACAACAAGTGAACAACAAACGAACAACAGATGAACAGCAAGTGAACACAAACAATAATGTTAATAAGGGTAATAAGGAAAATAAAAGAGAAGATGATAAGCCCGCGCCAATGAATCCATTCATTTTTTTCGAACAAGAAGGATTCGGGACAATTAGTTCATTCACTGGTGACATCCTAAATGATTTAATCGACGACTTTGGAGAAGCAAAAGTAATGGAAGCCATGAAAGAAACAAGAATGAATGGCTCCAACAGTTTGAATTACACGAAGAAAATCCTAACTAACCCAAAACCTAAACGTGATGGAGGTGCAAGCAATGTTGGAACCTATAAGCAAAGTGATCCAAGACATGATGAAAGACAATCCCGTATTAGCGAAGCGAATGAACGACGTAAGAGAATCGCTGGCATCTAATCCAATAGAGATACTGACAACGCCATCTGACGACTGCCCTTATCAAAAGTGTGACGGAAAAGGGTGGTTATGGATTAAAGATTGGTCTCGTCAGAATAAAAAGGATGAAATCGACGAGGACGGTAAATTGATACGTGCTGAATGGTGGGAGCATTGTAAGTGCTACGAACAACTCATTAAACAGCGTGAGATTGATAAAAAACTAGATTTGTCAGGTATTCCACCGATTTTCAGCAATGCAACGGTGCATTCTTACGACGTAGGTAAGTACAAGACCCAAGACAATCGCGATACAGCAACGATAGCGAAAAAGGCAGCTGCTAAGTTCATTGAGAACTATCCAGCCATGAAAGAGCATGGCAAGGGCTTGTATCTGTATAGCGAAATCAAAGGGTCGGGTAAAACAAGACTGGCATCTAGTATCGCAAATGCGCTTGTGAAGATGTACGACGTTGATATCGCATTCTTGAAAGCGAACGACCTGCTTTCTCAAATCAAAAAGACGTTCAACAATGACTCGGATACGACAGAAAGTGAAATCGTTCGCATGTTCCGTGAAGTAGAAGTGCTAATCGTAGATGATTTAGCAGTTGAAAAGCCTACCGACTTTGCAGAAAGAATTTTCTATGACATCACTGATTATCGATTGGAACATAAAAAAACAACGCTGTTCACTTCTAACAAGACAATCGAAAACCTTGGAGACATATACAAGGACGGTCGGTTGAAGAGCCGAGTTAAGAAAATGTCTATCGAAATCTACATGCCAGAAGAATCGATAAGGGATCAAGAAGCTGAAAGTGAAAACGCCGAGCTGGAAGGTTTGCTGTTCGGATAAAACATTAGGAGGAATTTGGATGACTGAAAAACAACATCGGATTTTCGTGAAGATTGGTCGTAAGGTTGGAGAGTTTAGGCACAACGATATTCTAATGACGGATAGCGGTCCAATTATAGTAATGCGCCCGTCTTCGGTCGTACCTTATCGCGGAGGAATGATCTTGCTGGATGAATTGTATCAACAAGGAAAAATCGAAGGGATTTACCCTGTTGAATCGTTTGTTAGTTTTGAGGACGATGAATCAGATGCATAAACACATCATCAACAAACTCATTCTCGTAGCTGGTGCATGGAACAACTCAGGGCAAAAGGACAAGCGTCTTGAACTACAGTTCAACTCATTGCTCAATGAACTACGCATCGCGGCAGGAACGACACCAGAAGGCGCTGTGCAATTGCTCCTTACTGAACTTGGGGAGACGGAGGCGATGACGGCATGAGGAAAATGCAAAGGGATTATCTTATCCAGCAGTTGCAGTCTATGAGGGTCGTGAATGGTCGTAACGGTGAACTGTTGTCCAATATGGACTATCGCTCTCTTATTAGTTTACTAGCTGTGCAAAGGGTGGTGGCGGAATAAAGGAACTAAATAACCGCACACCAGTTCTTCTGATACCTCTAATTGTACTGGGTGGATAAATACACCAAATCAACTGTAGGACGTTTAGAATCGACGGGAAATGACATTGTACGACCTGTTAGCAGTCTAGTGAAACTTTGAAAGTGAGGGGTCAAAGTGGATAACGAATGGCAATGGCAGCAGGAAAATATCAAGTTAAAGCATGAAAATAAAAGATTGCGCAATGAATTTGCGACATTCAAGGTGAATCAGATACCAGAGGCGGCCCGTAAAGATGGGAAAATTTTCACGAAACAGGAATTGAAATTCATCAAGGATAACGGGCTTAGTTACGACAGGGTTTATGGATTGGTATACAAGTACCAATCAGTGGAGGATGCACTAATAGAGACGTTGGAGGGGATTTTATGAATCTGGAAAAGTTGTTCGAAATGCAGAAGGTGCTGGATGAAAAAATATATGCGCGGTTTCCAGGATTAAAAGAAGAAGATTGGTCATGGAAAATCACGGCTTTGCTTGTCGAACTCGGTGAATGCGCGAATGAGCATAGAGGATTTAAGAAGTGGTCAGAGAATCAGCAACCGAGAACGAAAATCGAACACCTTTGCACTGTTTGCGATGGGAGTGGCGACGAAAATTGGCCTTCAAGCGTAGAAATGCTTTTGGAAGGAGGTTCGGCGAATCCATATTTGAAATGCGAGGATTGCGACGGTACTGGGAAGCTAGGCGAGACGAATCCAATACTTGAAGAATTCGTTGATTGCATTCATTTCTTTATCAGCATTGCAATTGAATTAAAAATTAATCCAGCAGATTTCATTGTGGACGATGATTACACACAACCAACCGCTACACAGACGTTTAACAGAGTGTTCAGTACGGCGTCGAGTCTTGATGTTTTAATGGATCCGGAAACTGCGGCATCAATCAGTCTAGAAGACTTACAAGAAACCTTACATGAAGCTTTTAGTTGCTTCATCGGCTTGGGAGAGAAATTCTTGGGATTCACATGGGATCAAGTCGAAGCTGCTTACTACGCAAAAAATGAAATCAATCACGTCAGGCAAGCGGAGGGATATTGATGGGCGTATGCAATCGTTGTGGTCGTGAATTGAAAACGCAGAAATCGATTGATGATGGTTATGGTCCTGTCTGCAAGAAAAAACAGTCCACTGAAGATGCGGAGTTCGAGAAAATACAGATCACGCTTGAAGAGGTTGTTAAGTTAGAGGTGGCAATTTGAGGAATGTTCAAAGGGTTCCTAGTAGGTCAAGGGCACCGAAACAACCACGCCAGTTCAAGTCCAAGACTGCTGTAATTGACGGCATAACGTTTGATTCATTGACCGAGGGAGCTTATTACGTTCACTTGAAAAAAGATCAGTCTATCAAACTAATTGAGGTTCAACCGGAGTTTAAAATCATTGATTCATATGAGGTGCAGTGCAAACGATGTAGCGGCACGGGAAAGCGGACAAGCTCAAAAACAGGCAATCCTATCAATTGTTCGTTGTGTCACGGTAAACGGAGGCGTGTGAAGGCAGGGGCTATCTATACTGCAGATTTCAGAGTTACTTACATCGATGGATTTGTTGAGGTAATCGACATTAAAGGTGGTCCAGTTGGTCGTGATTTTCCTTTGCGGCAGAAGTTGTTCGAGCTGAAAACAGGCATGGAGTTAATTGTTATACGGTTAAAAAATAAGGAATGGGTGAGGGATTAACTAAGGGGGATGGGATATGAGCGGGGTTTGGAGGTTGTTGTTTCGGTGGGAGCACGGTTATAAAGTTTGGACATATGAGCCTCTATTGCAACGGGAATTGTATGAGAAAAGGCAGGAGGGATGGAAGTTATGTCAACAATGATTACCACGTTTGAAGGCTGGGCATTTGTAATATCGGCTTTGTCACTCGCATTGGGATTTTACTATATTGGTCGGATGCATGGTCGGGAGAATAAGCAGTAGAAAGGTGGAACAGTATGGTCAAGTTAATAAAGATAGAAAAGTTGGAGGAAATGGTTAAGTATGAAAATCCAAAAACATCCAAGGAACATCACGGTAATAAGAAGTGGACGAAAGGTGTCCCGATTATTTTAGTTGATACAGAAGGCAAAATGATTCAGACAGATCATTGGGTTTATATCAATAAGAATGGCGAATTAGTCTACAACAAACGAAAGAATCTATGGACTCAAGGGTCTGAGTTTTATGATATTGGGAAGTCGAATATTAAAGAAGTATATGTCGTTATTAATCAATAGTTGACCAAAACTGAGGAGGATGATGGATGAAGGTACTTAAAAGATGTAGGAGCAGATATTACTTTCATACGTACTTTTATTGGGGTGAGTCAAACAGTAAGGGCTCTCCAATATTAAGAGGTGATGGGTACAAATGGGATAGTGGAGGCATGAACACGTTATATAGACACGCTTGTAGAAGATGCGGAAAAATCAAATGGAAGTACTAGTCAACAGTACGACCAAACTAATAAGGAGTGAAGGTAAATGGAGACCGTTGATATAAATAATGTTGAAAAACTTATTAAGTATTGTCCACATTGCGGGAGTAAGGCAGACAAAGAGTTTGTCGGACTTCTAAGCAATGGAGGAGCGTGGACTTGTGAAGATTGCGAAGAAGAAGTTGAAGCATATGTTTTAAGTCGGTAATCAGCAGTTCGACCAAAAGGTGAAGGAGAAATATATGAATCCAATAAACGAAATATCAAAGATAGCAGAACATATACCGCTCGAAGCATTGCAGGATATTCATCAGCGTATTACGGACTGGTTGGCTAGTGGTGGAGAGCATGACGATCCGTATATTCATCAGCAGTTGCGGTATGCGAAGAGATTTGTGAAGGAGTGAAATCATTGAAAAAGCATCTATTTCATATAGCTGTCAGCTTTGCGGCAGGTGTTAATTTTCAAGAAGTAGTTGAACTGCCTGCTGATTACTCGGAAGTAGATGTTGAGGAAGAATTTAAAGAATGGGTTTGGAATCAGTTGGATGCTTATAGAAGTGAACTTTGAATGTAAGGAGTGACAACATGGTGCAGCAGTTAACTATTTTTGATGCGGTGCCAAAGGAAGAGGCGTTTGGTGTTGGGGATACAGTTGAAGTTGTTGTAAATGTGGAGGAGAAAGATGTAGAGGATTATTACTATCTTCAAGATTTTGTGGGGTTGAAGGGGCGGGTTGTGAAAGTGATTCCAGGACTGCAATATGAGGTCCAGTTCAAAAAGAAAGATCGCATCGGTGTTTTTCGGCATGATGAATTGAAAAGGAGTGAATGGAATGAATAATGATCATGAACGTGAAAAATTAAAAAGATTGATGGAGGGCATTTCGTTTGCTATGTATGCGAATGCTTTTGCGGAAATGGGGAAAATCAACTCTCAAATATTCACGACTGAAATGTCAGATTAACCTAAGATGTCCCGTGAATATCTGGAGCATCATCAGAGCATTAAAACGGATGTAACGGACAAGGATATGCTCCTGTTGCAGATTGATAGGGCGCTTGATGCAAAGGATGTGGAGATGTTTATGCAGCTTACGGATGAATTGAATGGCATGGAGGTGTTGGTTTGATCCACGCAAAAGAACAAAAGCGTGTGTTGCTTGATGACGTCGATATTAATTGGGTGTTTACAGTGCAAGAAACAGATGTATTCAGAGCGATGTGGGTAGCAAATATGAGCCTTGATAGCATTGCAGAGGAGTTGGGACGTAAGCCTTTAGAAATTGGGTTGCTGATTATTGAGCAGGCTGAGCTTGGCAAAATAGAGGCTCGGCAGCAGGGGATATTTGGGCAATGAAAGGGTGATGAAAGTGAAGGTGCTTACAAAGGAGTCAATCGAAGAATTTAAGAAGCTAAAAAGTTGGGTGCAGGAATGTCCGATAGAAGCAGCGATGGAAATTGAGGATTTGAGAATAGAAAACAAAAGACTTCGAAACGCTGTTCAACGAATGGAAACGGCTTCTAATCTTGTATTGGAAACGATAAGGGACGAGGTTTTAGACAAATAAAAAAGACAGGATTCCTCCCGTCCTCGACAAGGAAAGTATAACACAAGGAGGGGTCCTGGTGAATAAAGACATTACTTTTAATACAGATGCAATATTGTTAGGAATTGGTATAATGGAGCTACCAATGAACTGTGTGGTGGTTATTTCGGAGGGTATAGCGAAAGTGAGGGAGCTTCCGGAGCATGGTGAATATCGGATTGTCACGCATGCGGGTAAAATCAAACGGATGCGGCGTGAGGAAGGGGAAGAGTTTTAAATATGTTTATGAACTACTTAGAAAAGTATGAACAAATTACGATCCTAGATTATTTTCTAATATCAGTAGTAGGAGGAGCGTTTCTCCTTACATCAGGATATATACTGAAGTTTTTAGTCAAAATAATAAAAGTTGGTTTCGCTAAAGGAATTAAACCAAAGATAAAGTCTTTAAAAGACAATTATCGTTACAGAAAAAGATTGAGGTCTGGGAATATCAATATCAATGACATTTTATTTCTTGAAAAAGCAGTAAGTGATGGAAGCGCAAGTAAGAACGAAAATAAAGCTTACCTAAAACATAAAGAACAATATAAAGGGTTAATTTTGAATGACGAGCAACAAGCTCGTTTTGATGAGGATATCAAACAAAAAGGTCGGGACTTATTAAGCAGAATGAACAGATACGATTTTAAAAATAAATAGTCCCCCTGGCCAACCAGAGGACAACGATTGATTACAGCATTGCGCTGTGTCATTTGTTGTCCTCTTTTTTTATTTCGAAAAAGGAGGAATAGACGATGGAAAACAATCAAGAGCGGTTGGATGAGATAAAGGCAGAACTTGCAGAACGCCACCAGGTGCCAATAGAGGAAGTTTCAAGAATGATTGACGGTGTGATAGTCGGGGTTACGGGGATGTCAGAATGGCTTAAACCATTTGTAGAGGGGCTATCTCAACTATGGAACTCGATGAAAGAAATCATTCTAGAAAACCATGAGAAAGCATTATGGAATACAGAGAATGAAGCGATGCACGGTTGGAATCTTGATTGGGATACACGCAAGCGCAGTCAAGTTATTTCGAACAAACCGCAGCACTTGGTACGCAAAATTATTCGATAGACATCGGTTTATATAAGGTTCGCGGAGATTTAGATATCGATAGGGGGCGCTTTCATGTTGAGTTGGGTGGATAAATTGGTTCCGGAGTATATCGAGGGCAGGCAGGAAATGAAAAAACGTGCGGATCAAGTGGACAGGGATAATCCGATTGAAATGAATGATTTGAAGCAGTTCAATAGCATGATTGATAGTATGACTTATTCGCTCGAATGGATGACTACTGGACGACAGCCGAACACTTATCGAGGGGTCGATGAAAAGGCTGTTTATCAACGTAGGTCGTATGAAAATATTGATTTGATTCCGGATATTGAAATGCAGTTGAGGGAAGAGAACGACATCAATAAAAAGCATCTGTTTATGACAAAAGAAGAAAAGATTATACTGGCTGATATTCTTTCTTCCTTCTCATTAAGAGAGCGGACATGCTACATATTGCATGAGGGGCAGAAGATGAGCATGGCGAAGATTGCGGACGAACTTGGGTTAACTAAAAGAAGTGTGCAGCAGTACATTGAGAGAGCTAGGAAAAAGGTGCATGAAAAAGTTGCATGACGTACGTTTGACGTACGGAGTCTAGTTACTTGAGGGGGAGAATAAAAGAGGGGGTGTGAGCGAGCGACATTACCCTTCTTACCAGCCCCGATACATACGTGTGATATTTATGAGATTTAGAGGATTTTCACCTTTTTTGGCGAATGATGTCAGTGAGGGGGCGAGATGATGATTACAATAAAAAACATTAAAACTTTAGAGGATTTAAAAGAAGAACGAGAAATCTTAAATAATCAATTAAAACATCTAAAAGTGAATAAATCAGAACAACTTCATGAAAATACAGTAAATTTGTTGAGAAGTATTCAAGCGTATTTAATGCAATTTGAATTAGATGTGCGTGAAAGTAATGATAACTTTCACAAAGGTTTTGTAGCAAACTATAAAAATGGTTTTTTAAGAGGAGAAGTAAAGTTTAATTCTAACAGCTTGCAAATATTCTTCGACGGTAATGTAATTGAAACCGTAGAGGTATTACCGAAACCAACCTTAACTATTTATTTGCAAGGTATTTCGGTAGAAAAGGATATATTATCAAATGCAATTTCAGACATTGATGATGAAATCAAAGAAATTAAAGATGAAATTAAAGCTTATGAGAAATTAGATATTGAATATGTGGTTAAAGGTGAGGATACCAATACTACATTCTTAAACTTAGGAGATGTCCTTAACCATTTAATTAATTAAATAAATAAAAAAGGTGCCACAGTATGGCACCTTTTTTATTTACTGGAGGTGGTGTTTATGGGATATGTCTAGTTGGGATGAAATTAAATTAGAGTGGGAAACAACAAAAACAACGCTTGCTGCATTGGCGGAAAAGCATGGTGTGAAACTTGGTACGTTGAAGAGTAGGAAAAGTCGTGAGGCTTGGGTAAGAGGTCCATCTAAGAAAGATGCAACCAAAAAACAAAAGGATGCCAAAAGGATGCAACCGAAAGAGGCCATTGTGGAGTCGGATGATTTAACCGATAAGCAGAGGCTTTTTTGTATTTACTACATTAAGTACTTCAATGCGACTAAGGCTTATCAGAAGGCTTATGAGTGCGACTACATGACTGCTAACGCTAACGGAAGTCGTCTGCTAGTAAATGCTAGTATTCGCAAAGAAATTACTAGGATGAAGGAAGAACGTGCATCCGGCATGTTATTAAGTGCAGATATGGTGTTGCAAAAGTACATTGATATAGCCTTTGCTGATATAGGAGACTTCGTTGAACGTAGCGATGGGGGCTATTCAATTGCAGTCAGACCACTGGATCAAATGGATACATCAATCATTGGTGAACTTAGCAATACTGAGAATGGAGTTAAGTTGAAGTTGGTGGACAAAATGAAGGCGCTCGATATGTTATCCAAATACTTCGACGTACTATCTGACAACGACAAGAAACGTCTGCAAGAAGAGAAGTTGAAAGCTGATACTGCTAAAGCTAAAGCGGAAGTCCACAGGATTACAAACGAAAACAAACAAGTCGCTCCACCAACAATTAATATCGTTGACGCTTGGAGTGATGGCGAATGAGTAAGGTCACTATCAACATACAAGAGAACGTTAATCCTAATTTCAAAGCAGTCTGGAAGACAAAGAAGCCATACAACATATTGCGTGGTGGTCGTAACTCGTTTAAGTCATCTGTGATAGCGTTACAGCTCATTTACATGATGCTGCAGTATTTGGTTAAGGGCGAGAAAGCGAACGTCGTAGTCATTCGTAAGGTAGGCAATACGATTCGGGATTCAGTGTTCCTTAAAATCCAATGGGCGATAGATAAATTCGGGATGGCCGGGCAATTCAAATCTACAGTTGCACCATTCAAGATTACTCATTTATCTACCGGATCAACCTTTTACTTCTATGGTTCAGACGACTTTGCAAAGTTGAAGTCTAATGACATCGGCAACATTATAGCCGTGTGGTACGAGGAAGCGGCAGAGTTCGGTAGTCCAGAAGAGTTTGACCAAACGAACGTTACGTTTATGAGGCAGAAGCACGATTTATCTGATTTTGTGCGGTTCTTTTGGTCTTACAATCCTCCTCGCAACCCTTACCACTGGATCAATGAATGGTCAGACGGAATGATTGGTGAAGATGACTACCTGGTGCATCATTCGAGTTACAAAGATGATGAATTAGGATTCGTTACTGAACAGATGCTTGCCGACATTGAGCGTATAAAGAAGAATGACTTTGATTACTACCGTTATATCTATCTGGGTGAGGCTGTAGGACTCGGTAATAACGTCTTCAACATAAACCTATTCAAAGAACTGAAAGGGCTGCCAGAGGACGACAGAGTTATTGGGCTCTACTACTCAATTGATGGCGGTCACGCTCAATCAGCTACAACATATGGATGTTTTGGATTAACAGCTAAAGGCAATGTTATATTGCTGAATTTGTATTACTACAGTCCAGCGGGTAGGGTGAACAAGAAGGCTCCAAGTCATTTAGCGAAGGACTTGAATGATTTCATAACCAAGACATCGACGCAAAATCTGTTTAAAGGCGCTAGAATCATGAAGCGGACGATAGATAGCGCAGAAGCGGCCTTGCGGAATCAATACTTTGCAGACTATGGACAGCATCTGGTGCCGGTAGCTAAGAAAAAGAAAGTAGATATGTTCGATTACGTTCACAGCTTACTTGCTGATGGGCGTTTTTATTATTTAAAGGATCCTTATCCAATTGGAATGCCATTTACAGATAGCACAGAAATATTCATTGAAGAGCATAAGAAGTTTAGTTGGGATGAGAAGACGTTGCATACGGATAACCCGCGTGTAATTGAAGAGGATGACCATTCAGTCGATATGTTTGTTTACCTGTGTCTGAGTAACGCGAGAGACTTCAGATTGAAAGTCTAGGAGGTGAATATTGCATGAGTAAAGACTATTTAAAGGTTGATTTTACGCTTGGAGACACAGTAGAAAATGCTGTAATTCAGTTGTTGGGATACAAAGAAGAAGGGCAGTTGGCTTGTGGTCAATTTAATGGAATTACTTTATATTCAGATACCGTGACAATGGATGAAGCATACAAAGAAATCACCGGAATGACAAAGACGGAATTCGATGAATACACCGAGGAACTTAGGAGGTGAATCCGTGAGCATCATTGATCGCATCAAGAATCTATTTAAGAAGGGAGGATATGCATTGTCAGGGCAAACACTGAAATCTATTAATGACCATCCTAAAATAAATATAGATCCTGCCGAACTTGCTAGGATTGAATCAAACTTTAGTATCTACAAAGGTAATTACCCGAGTATTGAATACGTTAACTCAGCAGGGCACCAGAAAGAACGAGACTACATGAGCATTAACATGATGAAGTTGAGTTCGAGCTTGCTGTCGGGGCTTGTGTTCAACGAGCAATGTGAAATCGTTGTATCGGATGCGGAAGATGAAGATAACGCAGCTAACACGTATGAATCAGCTAATGATTTCATTCAACATGTATTCGAACATAATGATTTCAAGAAGAACCTTGCGAAGTACCTGGAGCCGATGTATGCAACAGGTGGATTGACAGCCCGACCATACGTAGATATGGCTAGTGGACAAGTAGAGTTCTCATGGGCCTTGGCAAATGCGTTCTATCCTCTTCGAAACAACAGTAATGGCATTTCAGAAGGTGTAATGAAATCAGTAACCATGAAGATGGTCGGCGGTAAGGCGGTCTATTACACATTGCTAGAGTTTCACGAATGGAGTAACGGCGTTTATGTCATATCCAATGAGTTGTATAAGTCAGACAACAAAGGCGAGATTGGTAAACGAATCCCATTGGGTGAATTATACGAAGAATTGCAAGAAAGCACACCTATAATCGGATTGACCAGACCACTGTTTAACTATGTTGCACCATCGGGATTCAACAATATAAATCCGCATTCGCCATTAGGTCTAGGAATTGCAGACAACTCTAAATCAACGCTTAGAAAGATTAACGATACGTATGACCAGTTCTGGTGGGAAATCAAGATGGGGCAACGTACAGTGTTTGTAAGTGACTTCATGCTGCAGACATTGCCGTCAGAGGATGGGATGGCACCTAAGCAGATATTTGATGCAGACACCAACGTTTACAAGTCTATGCGAATGACTGCCGACGAGGAAATGGTCAAGGACGTTACGAGTGACATTCGTACAGATCAGTATATTGCAGCTATCAATCAATCATTGAGAACGCTAGAGATGGAATTAAAGATGTCGGTCGGTACATTCTCGTTTGATGGTAGATCGATGAAAACGGCGACTGAGGTTGTGAGTGAGAACGATTTGACCTACAGGACTAGGAACGACCACGTCAATGAGGTTGAGAAGTTCATCAAGGGATTGATTGTTTCGGTCTTAGAGTTGGCCAAGGCTACCACATTTAATGGCAAGAAGATATTCGATGGAGAAATCCCAACCTTTGAGCATATCGGTGTCGATTTCGATGACGGCGTGTTTCAAGACAGGTCGGCTTTGCTAACGTTCTATGGCCAAGCTAAGTCATTCGGATTGATACCTACTGTAGAAGTCATTCAGCGTGTGTTTAAGGTGCCGAAAAAGACTGCCGAGGAATGGTTAGAGATAATTCAGTCGGAGCAAGTGGAGATGGATCCGATGGTGGTTAAGACCAGAACATCTAAAAAAATATTTGGTGACGAGGAGTGATGACGATGAATCTGAAAGAAATCGTTGAGCAACTACAAAAGTGTGGGTTTGAATGTGAGGCTGGTCCTTTGGAAAACAACACTGCTTTTATCGAATTGAAGGAACTGGCTGATTCAGAAGAGGATAGAGTACTTCAAGATAAAGCGGACGGCGCACGTGAGGAATATTTAGAGTCACTTGATTGAAAGGGGTGATTGAATGAAACCTAAAATCACACCACATCAATTGGATCTATGGTCAGGCAACATGTCTGACCTATACAACTCACTTGAAGGAGAAATCATCCGTATCATCATCAACCGTTTAAGAGGTGGTCATAAGGATATAGCCTACTGGCAAGCCGAGAAGCTGTCAGACTTGCACCTGTTTAATCGTGATGTTACAAGGATGCTCGCAGAAGTCACAAACGTAGCTGAACCCGAAATATTGCGGATGTTTGAAGAAACGGGTAGAACCGTTTTAAATGACATCGACAAAGCAATGCCATATCCGGATAAACCAGTGCCTAACAACCTAGATAACGTCATGAGAGCCTATCACAATCAAGCTTGGGGTGAGATTGGTAACTACGTTAATCAGACACTCGTAACCACTCAATACGGTGTGGGGACGGCTCAACGTGCTTATCAAGATGTACTCAATAAAACGGCTGCATCGTTCAATACAGGGCTGTATACATTTGAGCAATCGGTTGAGCGCGCTATCATGGATTTAGCACAGAAAGGTATTAAAAGCACGTTCGTTGATAAGGGCGGCAATCATTGGAGTCTTGAGGGATACACAAGAACCGTCTTGAAGTCCACGCTAGGCAACACATACAACGAGCTCCGAACCGAACGCATGGGCGAATATGGCGTTCATACGGTAGTTGTTACAAGTCATGCAGGGGCACGGGCGCAATGTTCCAAGATACAAGGACGTGTGGTTGACTTAAGGCAGCCTAGTGAGATTCCATTCGATAGTGAATATAAATCTATTCATGATCCATCATGGCATGCTGATTATGGTTTGCCGGGTGGTCACCGTGGTGTGAATTGCCGACATTTGCATGTTCCGTTTATTCCGGGAGTCAATACCAACAACCAACCTGAGTTTGATGCCGAACTCAATGAGGAAGTGGCGAACGCACGTGATACACAGCGCAGAATTGAACGTGAAATCGTCAAATATAAAAAAAACCTCATGGTGGCCGAAGCGATGAATAGCGACAATGTAGACCACTGGAAGATGATGGTTAGACGTCGGCAAGGTGCAATGAGGGAACATTTGGGTAAGAATGACGAGTATTTAAGGCGGAACTACAAACGAGAAGCTATATATACACCACTGAAAACGTTACTTGGCGACTTCTCTTATGATAATTGAAAGGAGGCGATCCTTTTCTCGGTTCGTGCATCCGTTATTGCACCTGACTTTAGCAACAGTCATTAAACAGGCTTATTTGTCGTTCGTGCAACGTAAATGCGCAAACCTTTCGAGGACTCGACCTCGTAAAAATAATGTATAAGGGAGAAATGAAAATGAATAGAGAAGCACTAAAAGCACTTGGTTTAACAGATGAGCAAGTCGATTCAGTTATGGCGAGCCATGGTTCGGTAGTTAACGCAACAAAAGGCGAACTAACGGCAATGACGACTGAACGAGACGACTTGAAAGGGCAACTAACTGATCGTGATACACAGTTAAATGACTTATCGGGTAAGGCAAAAGATAACGAAGAACTATCGGCTGAAATTGACCGTCTGAAGGGTGAAAACGCAACAGCTACAACTGAACTGCAAGAAAAGCTAGACAAGCAAGCATTTGATTTCACGCTTGAAAAAGCATTGACAGGCGCAAAGGTTCGCAATCCTAAGGCAGTAAAAGCATTGCTAGACACTGATTCCATCAAGTTGGATGGCGATAAGCTGCTTAATCTCGATAGCCAACTAGATACGCTGAAAGCATCTGATGCATATCTATTCGAAGTGGAAGAAGTGCCACCCAATTCACCAGCAATCGTCACGCCAGGCAATCCTAACGGTGGTCAAGGAACTGCCGAAACAGACCCATTTGCAGCGAAACTTGCTAAATACGAATAAAAAATAGAAAGAGGTAATGTGAAAATGACAAAGAAACCAGAACTATTGCGACTGAAGATCCAATTCTTCGCAGGAGAAAACAACAACCTAGCAGTACGTAGTTACCAAAAACAATTCAAGGAGTTATTGCAAGCTGTCTATCAGAAGCAAGCATACTTCGGAGAGTTTTTCGGCGGAGGAATCGAAGCGCTGGACGGGGTTACACATAACAAAACAGCGTTCTCTATCAAGACTAGTGATATTCCTCTAGTTATCGGTACGGAATACAACAAAGATCCTAACGTGGCGTTCGGAACAGGCACAAGTAACTCTACTCGTTTCGGTCCACGTACTGAAATCATCTATACAGACACTGACGTTCCTTATGATTGGGAATGGGCGTTTCATGAAGGTATTGACCTCCATACGGTTAATAACGACTTCGCGGCAACTGTTGCAGACCGTTCGGAATTGCAAGCGCAAGCGAAAGTACAGATGTTTGACAACAAGGGTGGATTGTTCATCTCAAATGTTGCGGATCGTACGCTTAATTTAGCTAGCCTGTCAAACGATGCAGTGCTAAAACTATTCAACGACCTATCCAATGCATACGTGAACATGGAAGCGATCGGTACTAAAATGGCTTGGGTTAAACCGGATTTGTATAATACAATCGTCGACCACCCAATCACTACTACCGGTAAACACTCCGGTGCAAACATCGACACTAACGGAATCATCACGTTCAAAGGATTTCAAATCAAGGAAGTACCAGAAACGAAATTTCAGACTGGCGAACTTGCTTATACATCTATTGTGGGTGTAGGTAAACAGTTCACGGGTATCAACACAGCACGTACAATTCCATCCGAGGACTTTGACGGCGTAGCTTTCCAAGGGGCGGGTAAAGCGGGGGAGTACATTCTACCGGCTAACAAAAAAGCGGTCATCAAAGTGACGCTTACTCCAGGAGGTTAATGTTAATGGCTAAATATAAAGTATTACAAAAGTTTGTGAATCTCGAAACGAATGAAGAGTACGAAGAAGGTCAAGAAGTCGAATTGACTGTTAAACGTGCTGATGAAGCTATCGCCAACTTGGAAAAGTGGGACGGTAGCTTTTTAGAGCGCATCGACAATGCGAAAAAAGAAGACAACGAGGAGGGCGAATAGCCTTCCTTTTAAAGGAGGGTTAATCATGCCTTATCTTACGTTTGATGAATTCAAAGTATTAAATGATGTGGATATTGATGAAACAACTTTTAAAAAATTACTTCCTAAGGCTTCGGCTATATTGGATAGCGTCACAAGTTACTTTTATCACAGAATTGAAATCAATACAGATAATTCATGGCGAGTGAAGCAGTTTAAAATAGCTCTGTGCAGTCAAATCGAGTACTTCAAAGAGTTAGGGGCTACCACATTCGAAAGCATCAACAAGTCGCCTCAGTCGTTCTCGGCAGGACGGACAAGCGTATCTAATGCTAGTCGGTTTAATCCAAGCGGAGAGAATGAGAGTAAGTCCTTAGTTGCCGAAGAAGTATTTATGTATTTGGAGGGAACCGGGCTACTCTATTCTGGAATCGGGGTGAGCGCGCGATGATGCCAAAACCACCAATTGAATTTTGTGTTGATTCATTTGTCTACAAGGAGTACACAGGCACAAACAACTATTCCGAACCAATATATAAAGATCCTATCACTATTGAACGCTGTCGAATTGATAGAGGCGCGGCATACACGTCCACAACGTCAGGGAAACAACTGCTGTATAATGCGGTTGTTTTTTGCTATGAAGGCATGACGACCCCGTTGCCTGTATTTAAAGTGCAATCGGTACTTGAATACGACGGCAATGAACATGCGATAACTAAAGTCATTCCGAATCTCGAAGCCTACAGCGCAACCATCTATTCGTATGAATTAGAGGTGGTCTGATGGCGGTGACAATCGATTTGAGCGGAGTTATGAATAGGCTTAGTCAAGATGCTATAAGGCGTGGTCGTTACGCTGTAGCTAATCAAGCGTTGTCGGATATGAATCAATTTGTTCCAATGGATGAAGGAACTTTGAGGATGACTGCCACAATCGACATTGACGGCGGAGGAATCAACTACAACACGCCGTATGCGAACAGCTTGTTTTACATGTACAAACACAACTACACAACACCGGGCACGGGTCCTAGATGGGACTTGAAAGCCAAGAGTGCATTTATGTCTGACTGGATAAGAGCGTTTACGGAAGGAATGAATCGCTAATGGATTTCACGGAAAGGTTATGCGACAAGATTAACACCTCTCCGAAGTTGCCGACACCGTGTAAGCTTGGTTACTTAGGAGTAGGTGAGTCATTCGTGTTATATCCATTGCCTGGCTCCCGAGTGACGCAAGAATACATGGACGGCACGACTGACCAACAACTGAACTATGAAATTTCTTTTAAATCAAAGTCTCATAGGAGCATTAACGACACTCTTTGGGCAGTCCAAACAGAATTAGAGAAAACGAAGAAGATAATCAGTGGTAACGGTTCTTTTGAATTCGATGAGCTGATTATCACCAACAAACCATTCATAAATCAGATTGACGAACAAGGATGGTTTGTATTTCTGTTGAACGTGCAAGCAAAAATTACAGTATTTTGAGGAGGAAATTATAAATGACTAGACAAAAGAACGCGTTGCGAGGGCATTTCATTCAAGCATATGTAGCGGGAACGGAAACAAATACAGAGGTATGGCTAGAATTAGCGAAATACATTTCTTCAATTTCCGATGACACGAGCGAGGAAACGGAAGATACAGCCTTCTATGACGGTGATGGAACACCAGAAACATCTGTAATCTCGGTTGCCGGTGCTTATTCTATCGAGGGGCAATATGACCCGACAGACGCGGCGCAGGAGCTTATCGCAGGGTTGAAATACAAAACTGGCGAAGGGCGTAAGGTTCACCACAAGGTTGTTTCTTCCGCTGGAACTAAACAATGGATTGGTCGCGCTACTGTAACGGCTATCGTTGCGGGATCTGGTGACGCATCTGCTTACGAAACGTTCTCTTGTAATATCCGATTCGATAGTATCCCGAAAGAATCAGTGGTAGTCGCAATCTGACAATGAAGCTGTAACAATAGCACTAAATTAATGTAAGGGGTGTCCAATCGGGCATCCTTTTTTCTATTTAATTAAAGGGGGAATTTACATGTCAGAAGTAGTAGAAATTGATATTCAAAGATCCGGCTTCCCAATCAAACTAGGAAAGATTGAACTTTGGTTCGATACTTCATTTGAAAACTTACTAACGTTTTTCAAAGTCGAAGAATTAGCACAAGAGAAGTTGAAAGAAGCGCAAGAAAAGGCCCAAGCGATACACTTTCCGGATGAAATCAACGCGGAAACGTTAGAAGAAGATACGGTAAAAGCGGCATTCGATGTAAATAGGACGTTTATCGGCGCTCAGTACGACATTATCTTCGGGGATGGCGCGTTTGAAAGAATATACAAAGAGTATCCAGACGTTGCGGCATTGGAACAAACACTAGAAATCGTAGGCGTAGCAATCGGTAACAAGCTAGAAACAATGGAATCAGAACGATCAACTAAAACCGAATTAAAGAAAAGTGAATTTCTAGCGAAGAAGAAGTCTAAAAAAGTAGGTAAGTAATATGAGGCTGAACGATCCGTTAGTTACCTCTTTTGTATTTGAAGAGATCGAATATCAGATAGATTTGTCTTTCGATAACGTGCTAGACGTGTTCGATGTCTTCGACGATGAGGATTTAAGAACTTACGAGAGTGCGGAAATCTGTTTGTCATTACTGCTCGGTGATGACGTTACACCGACTTTAGACTTGTGGAACCACGTTTATTCAGAGTTTATCCACGTTGACAACAAGCAATCCGTCGAATATGACCGCAAAGGTAACCCGATGCCAGTCCAAAAAGAAAACAAGAAGGCAGTAGATTACAGCAAGGACGCAGGATACATATATGCTTCCTTTCGGCAGGCGTACAACATTAATCTGTACCACGAGCAAGGAAAGTTACACTGGCGTGAATTCGAAGCGTTGCTGAATGGATTGCCGAGTGAAACGATACTTCAAAGGATAGTACAAATTAGATTGTGGGAACCGTCGAAAGGTGAAACTGGCGAATACAAACAAGCTATGTTGCAAATGCAGAAAGCTTATTCGTTAGAAGAGGAGGAGGTGGAAGAATAATATGGCGTCAGATGGCAGTATTCGTATTGATATTATCATTGATGGCAATCAAATAACGGCAGCATCTGCTGCATTAGCTGCATTAGCGGCGGCCGCAAATAGCGCCGGAGGTCAAACAAATGCACTATCACAAGAAACAAACAGAGCATCTAGCGGCATAAGGGACATGGCGATATCAATCGGACTTGTGGCGGTTGCGTCAAAAGCCTTTGATATATTGAAATCCGCATTGGGTGGTGCCGTTTCTCGCTTCGATACACTGATGGGCTTTCCTGTAATAATGGAACAAATGGGATTCAGTAGTGAACAAGCGACTAATTCTATTAATAAACTTTCTGACGGTATACAGGGGCTTCCTACGACGTTGGACGGCATCGTAAAGAACACACAAGGAATCGCAATATTAACTGGTGACTTAGATACCGCGACAGAGACCGCGTTAGCATTAAACAACGCATTCCTGGCAAGTGGATCAAGTGCCGGAGATGCAGAACGTGGGCTTACTCAATACGTCCAAATGCTTTCAAAAGGATCAGTGGATATAATGGCGTGGCGAACACTCCAAGAAACAATGGGGTATGCGCTTAAAGAAACAGCGACGGCTTTTGGATTTACAGGTAAGGCGGCACAAAACGATCTATACGCAGCGTTGAAAGATGGCGACATTACGTTTGAAGCGTTTAATGCCAAATTAATAGAGTTGAACGGTGGCGTTGGTGGATTTGCTGACGTAGCTAAAACGAGTAGTGCCGGTATTGCCACTTCAATGAGCAACCTGAAGAACGTTGTAACGGTTGGCGTGGCTAACATGATTATCTCATTCGATAAGTTGTCAAAAGAGGTCACAGGCAAGAGTATAGCTGAAAACATGGATAGCCTGAAAGTCGTTGTAAAGGCGGCGTTCAAAGTCATGGGCACAGCTATTGAAAGCGCAGCTCCTATAGTTATCGCATTCGCTTCTGTCGTTCAATCGTCAATTCCGGTTGTTCAGGCGTTGACACCAGCCATTATTGGTTTGGCGGCGGCTTACGTGACGTTCAAAGTAGCGACAGCGGCATATGCGGCAGTGGCGGCAGGACAAGCGGTGTTAGCAACGGCACAAGCGTCAATGTGGGCTTTAACGTTAGCTACAAACGCACAAGTGGCAGCTCGGATAGTTATGACGACGACGGACAGAGCTGGAAACGTCGTAACGGTGGCAAACACAGGCGCGGTCACACTTCAAACTTTGGTTATCGGATTATTGTCAAGACAGTTAACTCTAGCGGCGGCAGCGGTTGCCATTAAGACGGCGGCCACGGCGGCATGGGGTGCGGCAATGCAAATTGCATTAGGTCCGATTGGTTGGATAACGGCCGGGGTTGGGCTGTTAGTCACTGGTGTCATTGCGGTTGTTGCGTGGTTCAAGAAATCCACAGAAGAGGGCGAAAGACTAACGGCGGTTACGAATGCCTTGGGCGAATCAACGTCAGCGCTAAATGAATCATTGAACGGTACTTCTTCGACTTACGAAAAGAACCAAGCGGGCATTCAAGCAACCGCTGCAGCAAACACGGATTTAATTGCCAAGATAGAAGAGTTGGCCGCGGTACAAGGTAGGTCGGGCGCGCAAACAAAGGAACTGAAAGAATATGTGGATCAACTTAATGGGTCGGTAGATGGGTTAGGTCTGGCGTTCGACAAAGAAACCAATTCACTGAGTATGTCTTCCGAACAAATGGCGGCTAGAATTAAACTCATGCAAGAAGAAGCGACTTTGGCAACGGCGAAAGAGCGACTTCTCGAAATATCTAAAGAACAATATGAAGTTGATGCGAAAATGGCTGAAACAAAAGAATTGCGCAAAGAGTTGAATTTGAGGGTTGAAGAAGGCGGCAAGGCGGCTAGAGAAGCAAAAGACGAAATCGAGAAATTAGACGTGCAAGAAGCGGCATTGACAGAAACCTCTGCCGGTCTAGCAGTCCAACAAACTGAGACAGCGGCACAAGTGACGGCGTCTGTTGCGGCGGTAGCGGAAGCGACCAAGAACAGCGTAGACGACCAATTGAGGAGTTACGCTAGTTTAGAAGATGGCCAAAAGGACATTGTGAATTCGCTAAGAGATACGTGGTTGGATTACACGAAACAAGCCACTGACATGTTTGATAAACTTAGCGACAAATCAAAAGTGTCAGTAACTGAAATGACTAAAAATCTCCAAGAGAATCAACGAATTATGGGTGAATGGGCGACCAACATCGCCAAATTGGCTGAACGTGGCATTGATGAAGGTCTACTAAGCACGTTGAGAGACGCGGGTCCAGAATCGGCAGGGCATGTCAAAAATCTAGTTAATGCATCCGACGCAGAACTACAAAAACTCAGCGGATTATTCGCCAAGGGTGGAGACGTGGCGAAACAAACATTAAGTCAATCGCTAGGTAAAGAGAACGCAATAGTAATGGAATCAGTCGGACACCTAGTAGCACAGGCCGGTGATTCTCTTACAACACAGATTAAAAAAGCCGACTTTGCATCTCTTGGTAAAGCTATGCCGGAAGGTGCGGCGAAAGGAATCACGGACGGAACAAAAGACGTAGCTGAAGCATCAAAGAAAATGGCTACGGAAACAGAGAAAGCTTTCAAAGGTGCAATGGAAATCAAAAGTCCGTCTGGTGTATTTAAAAGGGATGGCGTTCACATAACAGAAGGTGTCGTGTTAGGTATAAATGACGGCACACCTAAGGTTGTCTTGACCGTGAACAAGTTAGTCAAAGCAATGTTGCTTCCGTTCGCTAACATTTCTGCTGATTTCCAAAAGATCGGCGGCTTTGCGGCAGACGGTCTGAACGTTGGTTTGAATAACGGTTCTTCTAAAGTTATGGCTACCGCAAGAGGGCTTGCAAATAGCGTTGCTTCTGAAATGAGAAGGGCGTTGGATATTAACTCCCCAGCTGGCGAGACTATAGCGATCGGTGAATTTACTGGTCAAGGTCTCGCTATTGGTATTGAATCCACTAAGGAATTGAATAAGAAAGCGGCAAATACCGTTGGTGAAGTAATTAAAGAAGCAACAAGAAAGAATGCTACAGAAGTAACCAAGATTGCCGATGAGGCCGAGAAAAAACGTACAGAGATTCAAAATGATTACAACAAAAAACGTGCTGAACTTTCTAAGAAATCCGCGTCATCATCACAAGCGGCATTGAAGACGCACAAGAATAAAAAAGGTGATATTGTCACGACTGGCGAGGCTAAAGTCTACAAGATCCGTTCGGATGCATCCGCTAAACTCACCAAGTTGAACGAAGATGAACAAAAGAAACTAGCAACAATTAATACGAAGGCATGGGCGGATATGCAGAAGAAAGAAAGTGAGCTCTCCAAAGCCAGACTTGAAGCTCTTAAAAGTTTCGTAGCTGATAAGAAGTCGATGGAGGATATATCCCTAGCGGCTGAGTCAGAGGTGTGGAGAAAATCATTGGTTCTATTCACGGACGGCTCCAAAGAACGCATAGAGGTTCAGAAACAACACCAGGCGGCACTTAATACGCTCAATGATAAGATACTAAAAGAAAACGAAACGTTCATCGGTAAAGTGGCGACTATCAACGACAAGTTGCGTGAAAACGAACAAAAACTGACTGATGATTATACGAAGTCGGTTGATGATCGTACAAAAGCGTTAACCAATTTCGTTAGTATCTTTGATGCTTACGAGTACAAGTTTGAACAATCAGGTCAAGATTTGACAAGTAATCTAAGGTCGCAAGTTTCGGCGCTTGAAGAGTGGTCCCGTATGTTCGAAATGTTATCCGGAAAAGCGATTGATAAGGGGTTGCTTGAAGAATTGCGGATAATGGGAGTTAAGGCTTTACCTCAAATGGTGGCATTAAACACGATGACAGATAGAGAACTTACGGAGTATTCGGATCTGTACAAGCGTCGATCTAAATCTGCAAGGGAGCAAGCCGAAAAAGAAATGGCTCCAATGAAAGCCAACACTGAGAAACAAATAATTGAACTACGCAAAGCCGCTAACAAAGAACTTACTTTGCTAGAGGTCGATTGGCTCGCCAAAATGAAAGCTATCACTAGAAGTAGTGATGAAGAATTGAAGACACTTAAATCAATAGGTGTAAGTGCCGGACAAGGGTTACTGAACGGTTTGTCATCTATGGAGTCGTCGCTAGTCAACAAGGCTAGATCGATAGCTGAGAACGTCAAAAAGGCAATGGCGAAGGCGTTAGACATTAATTCCCCTTCAAGGTGGATGCGTGACTTTATTGCTGGCAACATGGCGCTTGGCTTCATTGCGGGCGTTGACAAAAACGAATCGAAAATATTGAACGCAGCCAGTCACTTCGGAGAATTAATGAAGCCGAAAATGAGCGACATCATGATTCCGAATGTCAACATTAGACCGTTTAATCCTTCATTCGGCGGCAGTGGTGGCGGTTCATCATCGACCGACAATCGAAAATCAGTAACGAATAACATTGAAAACCATTTTACTCCTGCTGAATCAACACCGTCAGAATCGGCGCGTAAGCAAAAACAACAACTTCAACGACTAGCTTTGGAATTATAAGGAGGGGGCGCCATGATCAAATTAAACTTCACGAATACAAGAGGTCAATCAATAGAGTTGTACGGCTCCCCCTTCCGACTTTCCAAGTTCGAAGGGTTGGGGGACGTTGAAGCTGATATCCAGATGCAGAAGTCCCCATTCCAAGACGGCAGCACATACACAGACGCATTATTGATGAATCGTTATATCACTCTAGAATTAAAGATTGAAGGAAAAGACGAGGTTGATCTTGCCAATAACAGACGGTTGCTGTCGGGGATATTCAGTCCGAAGTTAGGACCAGGGATATTGCAATACACCGACGAAAGTGGTTCGAAACAAATTTACGCTGTTGCAGAGGGCGTGCCTACTTATCCGGATGGTTCAACTAACAGGGGAAGAACATTTCAAAAGGCTTTGCTATTCCTGGTCTGTCCGAATCCCTACTGGCAAGACATCAATCCTATCAGTATTAAACTACAAGATTTCGTGGGCAACTTCTTCTTCCCGATATCATTCCCTGCCAGTTTTTCAATTCGTGGTGACGAGAAGAATTTGTTAAACGAAGGACACGCACCCACACCGATTAAAGTCACATTTAGAGGCGAAGCAGTCAATCCGATGATTACGAAGGTCTCCACAGGCGAATTTATCCGGATTAACCGTACGATTCCTGCTGAACATAGTTTGGTAATTACGACGGACTTCGATTACAGGACGGTCCGTATCGTAGACCCATACGGAAATGAAAAAAACGCAATGGGTTATATCGACTTGGACGGCACGTTTTTCTCTCTCGATGTGGGCGAGAACAATCTGAAATTCATTACAAGCGGTGGCAACCCCGAAGTGTTCATAGAGTATCGAAATTTGTATTTAGGAGTGTGATTGAATGGCTGAACACAGTAAATTCTTTGATAGTTTAAATCCGCTCGATCCCGATAAAGTTTATACCGCTGATGAGTTTATGGGTTTTTTCGGCAAACTGATTACAGATGGCGTTATGAAGGGCGAAGCGAACATGTTAAAAGTCGAAACGAGTGGCTCTAATATGAACACCGTAGTCGATACTGGTACAGCGTTCTTGAAAGCTAGGGAGTACGAGAATGATAGTGAATTATCACTCACTCATGAAGTCGAAGCGTTGGGGAAATCACGTATTGACCGCGTGGTAATTAGGTTGATGTTGAATGTAGATTATCGTGAAGCTAGGGCGTTTGTGAAAAAAGGTGTGGCAGGTCTAGCACCTGTTGTACCTCAGTTGGAACGAACAGACGATGTATATGAAATCTCATTAGCACAAGTCAAAGTAATTGGCGGGCAGACATATATCAATGTTGCGGATGTTGTAGATGAGCGGGGGAAAGAAGATGTCTGTCCGTGGGCAGGGAGTAAAATTTTGCCTAACTTTGATGATGTAGCTTTAGCTGAGCTAGTCGAAAAAGTGAATACCGGATTAGTAGATGCCACAACAATTCGTAAAGGAATTGTTAAACTAAACAACACCCTAACCAGTACATTAACTACCGAAGCGGCTACTGCAAATACAGTTAAACAGGTTAATGATTTGAAAGCTAATAAGGTGCAAGAATCTCCAATGATTATCCCTCTAGTTAACGGGTGGACAGGAACCGCAAAATATTATAAGGATCAATTCGGAGTAGTTCATGCCACGGGACTCATCGAAAGGACAACGTCTACTACAAGTATAGTAGCGGGTAATCTTCCAGCCGGTTACCGTCCCGTTTCTACCCATTGGACCCATGCAATACCAATAAGTTCTCCCGCGCCGTCAGTAATGACAATAGGAACGGATGGCAGAATAGACATTCCGAACGGAATTAATGGAGCCACTACCCTTGTTGTGAACTTTTCATTCCGCACAAATTAGGAGGTGAATCATGAAACCCATACGGATTTTTACGCCCGATATTGAGTTACTTGGAGAGATCAGCAATTATGAATCACTCTTTTTTGTACGCTCATTTCACGGCATCGGTGACCTAGAGTTACGTATCAACAGATACAAAAATTACACTGACACTCTGCAAAAAGGGAACATCATTGTTGTCGGGAACGATAAGCATAAATGTTACAAAATTGAACATAGAGCTATTGATCTCGACGAAGCTGGCAAAGTAACTGAAAACTGGCTAATCAAAGCGCTCGAATTAAAAATCGTCACTAGCGAAGCTATTGCACTACCACCTTCCCACACGGCCAATGATAATAAATCAGCATCGGCGGAAACGGTTATGAAGCATTATGTCAATGGAAATATAATAAACCCTGTAGATCCTTCGCGTAAAGTTGCCGAACTGGTATTGGCATCTGACTTAAATCGAGGTCCACATATTTCATGGCAATCAAGGTTTAAGGTCGTTGCGGAAGAACTATCAGAAATGTCGTCATTGACGGGTGTTGGCTGGGGTGTTCGAGTTGATTACGCGCTACGGAAATTGGTGTTAGATGTTGCCGAAGGTCGGGATTTATCCGTTAACCAAAACGTAAATTCACCTGTGATTTTTTCTCCACAATTCGATAATATTAAAAATATGCACTACGTTGATTCAGACTTGAATTACAAAAACGTAGCTTACGTAGCCGGACAGGGCGAAGGTGTGGACAGGCGTGTAATTGTAGTTGGTACGGATACTGGATGGAATAGGAGAGAATTATTTGTAGATGCTCGGGATATCGAAGAAATAGATGACGACGAAAACCCAATTCCTGAACATATCATCATACAAAGATTAACCGACCGTGGATTACAAAAGCTTGCTGAATATACTCAGGAAAAATTCTTGGAAGCGCAGATTATGACGCCTGTAAAAACTGTCGACATCGAAAAACAAACGCATTTTGCGACGCAGTTTCAGATTGTCGAATCCGTAAAAGTGACGGAGGCATTTGCATCCTCTTTCGTATATGAACAAGACTACGATTTAGGTGATATTGTGACTATCCAAAATAAAGATTGGGGTGTTACGCTCGATGCGCGGATCACTGAGATAAAAGAGGTTTATGAGCCTGGTGGATTTCAGTTAGAAGCGACATTCGGAAATAGCAGACCAACGTTGATTAGTAAAATTAAACAGGAATTAGCCGGTATGAAAACGGAACTTACAAGATAGGAGGTCGGTTTCAAATGAATGTAACAGATTCAGAAATGGTAAGAGCAAAGGGGATTCCTGTACCGCAATATTTCAATGAGAAAACGGGTAGATTTGAACCTATTACTGGTCGAAACGGAGCGAATGCGTTTATCGAAAAAGGGCGAGTCGTTAAAGACTATTTTGAAGGTACGGAAACGGTGACTAAAACGTACGACACACCGATGTTCGGATTCGGGATAGTTAATGACGGTGTAGCAGATTTAACGTTCACTATAAACGGAATGCGGATTCCAGTAAGGGAAAATGAAGGGTGGGATGACCTTTTCGAACCCTTTACAACCGTCACGATTAATGCGACCAATCCATTTAGAGCGGTGGTGAGGGAATGAGTTGGAGTAAGACTGTACCACAAGGACCGAAAGGTGAAACGGGATTGACGGCTTATCAAATCGCGGTAAACGGCGGATTTGTAGGAACGGAAGCCGAATGGTTATTGTCGCTTGAAGGGGCTAAAGGGGAACCTGGCATAGACGGAACAGGAAGTGGAACGGTGTCATCTGTAAACGATATCGAACCGGATGCAAATGGAAACGTCGTTCTACCATTACCACCGGAACCGGATTTGAGTGGATTAGCAACGAAAGTTGAATTACGATTGCACGAAGCTAAAATAGCATCCTCGACAGAACTTGGACACGTAAAAGTTGGTCAAAATTTATCTATTGGGTCGGATGGCAAGCTTAATGCTAGTGGTGGTACAGTTCCGGATGCATCAACAACCGTCAAAGGCATCGTTAAACTCAATGATGCCCTAAACAGCAGTTTGACAACTGAAGCAGCTACGGCTAATGCGGTAAAACAGGTGAATGATTTGAAGGCTAATAAAGCGCAAGAGAGTCAAATCATCATTACACTCCAAAATGGGTGGGGAGGAAATCTTAGGTGTTATAAAAACCAATTCGGTGTCGTTCAACTCTTTGGCATGGTAACTGTTGGTTCACTCCCATCGGGGACAATAGCAACGCTCCCAATTGGATACCGTCCAGTAAATGCACACTTTTTTAGTTCGCCGACAGCTTCAACTGCCACTGACGGACGTACTATGGAATTACTACTCAGACCGGATGGTACTATAACTCCTAATGCGACCCCACTTAAAAATGTTTATATAGAAAACTCGTTCAGATTATAGTGAGGAGGTTTAATGTATGAGGAAGAAAGTACTGAAAGTAGACGAAAATGGATATCTATTATTCGGAGAAGACGGGTCTATAGAGCCTGTAGGATTTAACGAAGAAGATAAACCGATATATGAAATTCTGGACGGTTACGTTGATACACCCTTACCGACAGACGAAAAAGGTTGGCAACTCCCTTTTTATCTTCCCAGATGGACAGGGGAAGAATGGGTTGAAGGTAAATCTCAATCGGAATTCGACGAAGAAGCTTTTCTGGATGCGCTTATTCCAAGCGCTGAGGATATCGCAAACGCTGAATTTGAAATAAAAATACTAAACATACTAATGGAGGTCGAATTAATATGAACATCATACAAAAGAAATTGGTAGACTCATACACGGTTTTGGTTATGGCTGAACGAATGACATTGGAAGAAGTGCCGGAAAGTAAGCTTGTCGGTGGCGTAGAACGTCCAATCCGCAGTGAAGTAGAAATTGAAATTGCTAATCGCACTATTGCGGCACTAGGCTAATAAACGGAACACTGACGGCACCCATTGAAGTGTATTTTTTATGTCTAAATGCAGGAACGTGCGGGCGTTCTTTTTGTTTTCCAAAAAAATAAGGAGTGAGGTGGAGGATGAGTGAGATGACAATTGGTTCGTCAATGTACGATACAGTGAAAAAGCATGATGAAGAAATCGCCGCATTAAAAGAGTCAGAGCGATTGAATGATGAGCGGTTGAAGAAATTGGAAGATAACGCTGTAAAACTAGAAAATACCGTAATGTCCGAAAGTCGTGAAACACGAACTACGATGAAAGAACAGACGGAAAAGTTATTTACGATTGTGGACAAGGCAATGGGTTATCAATCCGAGCGTACATCTCAAACACATGAATTGAAAATGGCAAAGATAAGCATGTGGGCGACGGTTGTTTTTAAGGTCGGCGGTACTTTGGCAGCATTATTAAGTTCTGGTGGGATCTTGTATTACGTATTTGTGCATTTTATAACTGGAGGAGGAAATTAAATTGGGCGATAAACTAAAACAATATATTGGATTTATCGGGGGTGCTCTTGGGGGCATCCTTTTATTTTTGCAAGCCTTAGGAGTTGAGTTGGTACATTTTAATGATGGCTCAATTAACGCCTTCGTTGGCATGTTGTTGACATTCGTACCATTAATTTTAGTGGGATATGGAATCTGGAAGAATCAATATTTGGTTACGAAAAAGGCGAAATCACAGGAAAGAATGTTGAAACAACGGGGGTTGAAGAAATATGGCTAAAATCAAGATAGACCCAGGACATGGCGCTCACGATCCAGGTGCCTTAGGCAAGGACTCAAAAGAAAAAGATAATGTACTAAAAGTCGCTATAAGATTAAAAACATTACTCGAAAACCATGGCCATACCGTAAGCCTGACCCGTTCTACAGATGTCTTTATACCTCTATCAGAACGTGCGAAACAGGCTAATAACTGGGGCGCGGATTACTTTGTTAGTCTGCACAATAACGCAGCTACATCGAGCGCCACAGGCTTTGAAACGTTTATTCATAATGGACCTGTACAGAGTAAAACAATTGAATTTCAAAATGCTGTACATGATGCAATTATTCAGGGAATCGGTATTCGTGATAGAGGTAAGAAACGTGCTGACTATGCAGTATTGCGTGACACGAAAATGCCAGCGGTGTTAATTGAGTATGCCTTTATCTCCAATGATAGTGATGAAAGAATCTTAATTAACGAAGTAGAGATGTTGGCACAGTTAACAGCCAACGGAATTGTTAATTATGCAGGATCAAGTAAGCCAACTACACCACCAAAAGAGGAGGAAGTACGAATGTTCCAACCAAGTTCAGCAACACTTAAAACGGCTTATGAGCAATTCTTAACAGGTGCCATAAAAGACGGTACAATCGCTGACAAATGGTTAACGGCCTTTAAAGCGGACAAACTCTCGCTTGATGATGCGATTGCACTTAAAGTTATTGTTGATCAGCGCAAGAAATAAATAAGACTAAAGTGAAAAGCGGTCCTCCACAGATTAGATTGTGGAAGGCCGCTTTAATATTTAATCTCAACAATTTGCGGCAACCTCAATTTACCACCGCTCGTCCAACCTCGTGATTTAACAGTAGCGGGAAAAGGGGGAGTCATTAATTTTAACAACTGCCTTATCTCCTTAGTGAATCCAATAACAACGCTCCCTAAATAGATTCCCTCTATACTCTGCAACTGTACAGTAAGCGGTCCATGCGTAACCTTCGAGACAATCACATCATGATAACTCCAATTTATTATCTTCCTCCAATTATCTGACCGAGTACCTCTTAGATAAGGTGTGTTTAGCCTTTTAGCAACAATACCTTCCATCTTATTTTCCTTCATTATCTCAAATAATGATTCTCCATCTGTATATACATATGGCATTAAATTGATGTAGAGTGAATCAATTTCTGACAATACTTCAGTTAACAATGCTTTTCGCTCTTCTAATGGATAATACTCCACCGATTTATTTTTATGCGAAATAATATCAAACGCCATATACTGAATGGGCTGCTCCATATTGCCACTGAATCGTGACATAGCTCCTGTGAAATTGTCAGGAGACTCTGTTCCTAGGGCGATTAACTCTCCGTCAAGTAGTGTGTCATTACCTCCGAAAAAGAGCTCAGGAAATCGACTAGTGGTTATGGTGCCATGACGAGTATAAGAATAGTCGTTACCAGTTAATAATCGAATACCATCAAACTTCGGCTCATATATCCAACCATCCTCTGAACTAACTTCCTCTTGATATTCAAGAAGCATAGGTTTGATTAGCTTCATGCCCGTTTCTTTTGCTCTTTGATTGATGCAATACTTTTCTCCATAGCGTCCATTAAATTAATAACATTCGATGGTTGTTCTGCATTCTTTGGTATTTTACTCTTAATTAACTTTTCTAAGCGAACACGATATTCATCTTGATACTTAGTAGGATCAAATTCGGCCGTTAATTGTTCAATTAGAGATAAGGCAATTTCTTTTTCTTTAGCTGTTAGTTTTGCGTCAGTTATTTTCGGTAAGTCAACAGTAGACCTAACCTCATCCGGAAAGTGTAATGTTTCTAAAACTAAATGGTCATTGAGAACACGAACTGCTGCAAGACGTTCCTTAGAGCGAATAGTTATCTTAGCAATGCCAATCTTCTTAGACTTCGCAAGGGCTTCACGTAGTAGTGCATACGCTTTAGAGCCATTTGTATCTGCTGCTAAATAGTACGTCTTGTCAAAGTAGACAGGATCAATTTCTTTCAATTTAACGAATTCCACAATGTCCACAGCTTTTTCACCGATGTCACTGTTCAAACCATCTAATTCGGCATCCGTAATGACAGCGAACCTGTCTGTCGCATACTCATAACCCTTTACAAGCGACTTAGAATCCACATTCTCATTACATACAGGACAAACCTTTTCCTGTTTAATTGGCATCTTACATTTATCATGAATCTGTCTTAGCTTAATTCCTTTGTCTTCCGTGGCTGCATGTAGCTTTACGGGAATTGTCACAAGCCCAAACGATATAGCACCTTTCCACACTGTGTGCATATAAATCACCTCATGGTTATTATCACCATTAAAAATAATTACAATACATCCTGAATGTTCCGGTTGCAATAAGAACAATCGTTCGATATACTATTAAAAAAGGGGGAACGAGTGTGCGTAATCAATTAGTTAAGTCAATAAAGTATAGTGAATCATTGGATATGATGTATCTCGCAAAAGACGGTCAAATCAGCAAGCGAAGAATCAATGTACTGCAGGTTGGCGAGGTATCATTCCGTGCATACTGTTTCTTACGTAAATCCAAACGTACTTTTACAATTGATAACATACTCGCACTCGTTCCCATCGTTACGAAAGAAAGCAGGGTAATCTAATGCCGTTAATCCCATCTGAGGCGCACCCACATTTCGAGAAAATGATTTATTTACCAATGATCATTCAGATTTTGGAGAGAGACAGGGAAACGATTGAAATTAGCCCGTTCAAATTGAAGGGGCCATATATCAATATTGTGGAAAGAGCACTAAAGACCGTCCGGTCTGATTTAAAAGAAACGAATACTTATGCACGAAGCCATAACATGAAGTTAATTAAAAAGGGGAAAGACGGCACATTCACTGAGTATGTACTTATCCATAATGGATATGAAGACATAAGGCGTTACTTAAACGTGCGGCTGCGTAATCGGACAGAAGAACTGATAAATGTGTACTTTGCTAAAATAGAAAACCCAAGTCTGAAAGGATGATGAAAATGACAGCAATCCCAAAACCACCAAAATCAAAGGTAGTGGCAGGACCGAAACTAACAGAAACTGACTTTCTTGAAATTGGCGAAAGAATCGGGGAATCAAAGGAATTCAATGTAGAGGTAGTAGTTACAATATATGCTCAAAAGCGTTATGAGTCAGTTACGGGGATCGTTACAGAAATAGATGGTCAACAAGGTAAACTGACGATGCAAGTAGGTTACGAAAGCATAAAAATCAACATGAATAATATTGTGAGCGTGAAATGAGATGTTATTTTTTAAAAGATAACAAGAAAAATAACTAATAAATGAAGTGGTGTAAAGCGGGGGATAGGCAAACCTGTGTTAAGTCATTTTAAACGTGTTCCTTCTATTATAGTGTGAAGCGCAGAAAAACCCTGAAATACCTAGTAACTTATGGGCGGCATGATGTAATAACGAGAAAGAATCATTGATAAATAAGGGTTTTAAGAGCATCGTTATAACGCTTGACCACTTTTTGACCACTTCAATATATAAAAAAATGCATAAGACTAATTTTAAAGAAGGTCTTTCATCAGTTTGCTAAACTGTTGGGAGGCCTTTTCTTCCATGTTTTTTGTCATGTGTGCATAGATGTTCATTGTGGTATTAATATCGGTATGCCCTAGGCGTTGTTGAATTTCTTTCACACCTACTCCAGCTTCAATTAATAGTGAAGTATGTGTATGGCGAAAACCATGAAGGGTAAAATGCTTTGTAATGTCAGTTTTGGATAATAAGCGTTGCAATCTTGTTGTAACAAGTTTTATTACCATTGGAAACCCTTCTGCACCCGCAAAGATGAAATTTTCATCTTTATAAATAACACGATTTTTTAAAATATGCTCATTTTGTTTTACTTTGTGCTTTTTTAATAAGGAAATGATCAGGTCATCAATAATGATTGTCCGAATGGACCCTTTAGTTTTTGGAGAAAGGAGTGTATATTCTTTCTTATTGTTCTTCGGGTTGTAATAGGTTTTTGTAACGCGTAAACTTTTTTTATTCATATCGATATCACTCCACTTCAACGCAACCAATTCACCGATCCTAAGCCCAGTATAAGCTAAAGTGGTGAATATCAACATGTCGCTCTCCAATCCCTTCTCAGCAGTCACTTTTAAAAAGTGTGATAGCTCTTCCTTTTCTAGAAAGACTTCTTCTATACTTTCTGCTTCAATATCTGCAACTTCCATTTTCTTTTTTGGCATTTTAAAGTGATGGGTAGGGTTAGATTTAATTAGTTCTAAAGAGTGTGCATAGTTAAAAATCATATTACCTGTACTATGAATGCTGTCTAAATAATTGGGACTATACTTTGCGCTTAATTCATCCAGGCGATCCTGATACATTTTTCTAGTAATGGAGGACATACGACGATTATTCCATACCTCGATTAAATGTTTAGCCGCAATTCGACGAGCACGAACACTACTTACTTTGGCTTGTTTCTCGTAATGCAGAAGCCAATCATTTATAAAGTCACCAAAAGTTATTCTGGATTCATTTATTAGGTTACCATCTGCAATATCTTTCTCCATTTGAGATGCTGCTAGTTGTGCTTGTTTTTTAGATGAAAAAGTTGATCTTGTAATTTGCTTGCGATCTCCACTAATTGGGTCCCGTGCGTTCACCGTAAAACTCCATTTACCGTTTCTTTTTCGAATATAAGCCATTCCAATACACCTCACATATCGTCTTCGAATAGAGTTTCTAATATACGGCTTATCTTCCCCCGTTGAGCATCAGTCAATAACTTATCGTTGAAATATAAATACTCCGTGTCCTTTAGCACTTTGTCCAAGGCAACATTATTCTTTTCAAACGTTTCTAGTGATTTCTTGAAAACTATATCCTTTGTGTAGTATTCATTAGTATAATCTTTTTCACTGATTTCATTAATTACATCAACTCCCCACCAATTTGCATATGGAATTTTAGTTCTTTTGTAAATATAGTCATACAAATTATTTAAACCCAATGCTTGCCCATACTTATTAAATAATTCAATATCGTTTATTCCTTGGTTTTCAATCATTCTTTGTTTCATTGGTGAGATGCCTGATTCAATTTCAATTTCTAATCTGGTTTTCATTGAAAAGATTCTTATTTCACTTAGTATGAAGGGGCCTGGAAGATCTGTTCCTAGAACAGCATAAAGTTCAATTGTTTTCATCATGGATTGCGTAGGCTTGTCAATTCGTTTCAGTAATTCGATATGTGGTTCGGCATATAACTCTGCTATTTTTGTTATGAATTGAGTTGATGGGTTCCTTTTTCCATTCTCAACATTGGATACGTACCCTTGTGTTACTCCTATTTGGTCAGCAGCTTCCTGTATAGTCATTCCCATTTCTTTTCTACGCTTTCTTAAGTAAATGCCTAAATTGTTTTCAATAAGCTCTGTGTTCATATTGTTCAACTCCTAGATTTAATGTCTATAGCTTATTATATAACAAAATATCGAAATAAGATATATTTTTAACTTTTATATCTTTTTGTTGCAAAGATATTATTTATATGCTAGATTTTAATTATAGTAATTTAATTACTAATAAATGAAAGGTGGCATAAACATGATTAGTTTGCAGTTGAATGAAGGCTTGCTTGAACAGATTTACAAGGAAAAAGTTGATGAATATTTGAAATCAGTAGAAAAAGACAGTATGTTCATGACATTTAATGATCTTGTTAAATACCTGAACATGAGCAATGTTTCGATACGTGAATTTCTATTATGGCGAGATGATTTCCCAAAGATTCGATTGGGTAGCAAGTGGCTATTTCCGAGTAAAGAAGTTGCTGTTTTTATGGAAAAGTATCTGGAAGAAGTCAGAGCGGTTGGGGGAGATATACATGCGATGAAACGTCACAAGCTTGGACGTTAATATTAATTACCTTAATTAATCAAGTCAAACTACATTTATCGGTACTAAATGAGTTATGTTATCGCGTAACGTCAAAAGTTTTAGGTGTGTATCACATAGATACAACCACTTAAAATCATGCTAACGCTTAAACGCAAAATACTTTTTATAAAAGTATGCGTCAAGATCTGCCGTGCTAAGTGCGGCCAAGTCCTACCTGTGTAGGGAGTGTAATGAATGATTTTAGGAAGATGTAATTACCCGTATATGTCGTCATTTTCACTTTGTAGATATGAAATGGCTAATAAAGTTGATGTTGCTAATTTAGTAAAAAAGTCTGCCGCTTGAGGCTACTACGCTTCAAATGCAGAAACAAATGGAAAGGATTTGGGGAAATGAGTAAAATGATTTTGTCTGAAAATATGAAGGTGGAAAATCCCGTTTTGCGTGCTGCAAAAGCTTATGCGGTACTACTATCATGGTCAGTGTTTCCAGTTCATTCGATAGTAAATGGTGAATGTACTTGCGGTAGACAATGTTCATCGCCAGGCAAGCATCCAAGAACGAATGATGGTATGAAATCGGGTACAACAGACCTAAGTATCATAAATAAGTGGTTTACCCGCTATCCAGATAGCAATATCGGGATTGTGACAGGGCAAGTAAGCGGTTTTTTTGCTTTAGATGTGGATGGTAAGGAAGGCGAAGAGTCGCTGGAACGATTGACTAGCCATTTTGGAGTATTGCCGGATACGGTCCAGGCCATAACAGGAAGCGGTGGCTCACACTATTTATTTAACTATCAGGAGGGCGTTGGGTGTAAAACGGATCTATTTCCATCGATTGATATTCGGGGTGATGGTGGATATATCGTAGCTAGTCCATCAAACCATACCAGTGGAAATCAATATCAATGGGAACTTTCAAGCAGACCGATTGAAACCGAAATAGCAGAATCACCGCAATGGTTACTGGATGCGGTTATAACTCCACAAGGCACGCCACAAGTTAAGGTGGAGTCATATTATTGGCAGAACCTTATAAGTGGAGTTAATGATGGAGGGCGGAATAACGCAGCTACACAACTAGCAGGGCATCTGTTCCGCAGATTTGTAGATCCTTTCATCATTATGGAAATAATGACTTTATGGAACAGTGAACGCAACAATCCACCACTAGACGATGGCGAACTATATACGATTATTAACTCAATAGCTGGTAAGGAATACAAACGAAGGGAGGGAAAAGGACAATGGACAATATAGGGAAATTGATAAGTCAACAAAGCGAACAAAAAAAAGAAGCCGTCCCGGAATGGGGACAGCCTATACCGTTCGATAATAGAACGCTTCCAGTGTTTGATCCCAGCGTCTTTCCCGATTGGCTAAGTAAATATATAGAAGCAGTTGCGGAAACAACACAAACTCCAGTAGATGCATCATGCTTTGCGGCTATATCCATTCTATCAACTATATCACAAACTAAGGCGATTTTACAGATTAATAGCGATTGGAAGGAATCTCTAAATACTTATTCTATATTGGCTTTGCCACCAGGCTCAAGAAAAAGTGGTGTGTTTAAAGCGTTTCAAGAACCAATCACACTTTTCGAGAGAGATGAAAGTGAAAGATTGAAATTCGAGATAAGCACCCAAGCGGCTGGAAAAAAAGCGAAGGAAGCTAGATTGAGGAAACTTGAAAAAGACTATGCGAGCGACAACAAGGAGGAGACTCTTAAAAGTATTGAGCTACTTCAATATGAAATAGAATCAACTGAAATAATGCAGCCGCCCAGGTTAAGCACAAATGATGTAACGGTTGAGAAGTTAGGTCTATTAATGAGCGGGAATAAAGAAGCTATGTCCATTCTGTCAGCAGAGGGCGCTGGTGCTTTGAATAGCATAGCAGGTAGGTATGATGGGAACTCGGTGGATGCTTCAATGAACTTATATCTGGAAGCGTATTCGGGGGACTCGGTAACAATAGACCGTATGGGGAGAGAGTCCATATATTTGGACAATCCTAAATTAACAATCGGGTTATTCGTTCAGCCAGAATCTATGAGAAATCTTCCAAAGAACTTTCAAGACAGAGGACTTCTTCAAAGATTTTTCTATTCATTCCCACAGTCCTGGGTAGGTTATAGAGATATTGAAACAGAAACCATTCCAGAAGAGTTAAGAACGCAGTATATAAGCAATTTGAAACAGTTATTGGAGTTTGATCCATCAAATGCAATTGTATTGACGCTTTCAGAATCAGCCCAAAGGTTGGAAATTGAGAACCGTACGGAAATCGAAGTCATGCTTCGTGATGATGGCAAGTTAGGTGGAATCATGACTGAATGGGGTTCTAAGTTGGGAGGTGGAATCAATCGGATTGCTGGTCTATTACACATAGCGAAGCACATAGACCATATATCCACCGCAACAACAGTAGTCAGTGAGGAAACTTATCTCGCAGCTAAAAGTCTAAGAGATTACTTTATAGCACATACAAAAGAAGCGTATGGAGTGATGAAGTCCACAGATGGCGAAAAAAATTGCATGTATCTATTGGAACGGATCTCGGACAAGTTTGAGGGTATTGAATCATTTAGTTATCGGGAATTACAACAATCTGTCAGAAGAAAGCTTGAATTAGTTGAATTGAAAAAAGGATTGAATCAACTCGAGGAAATGAATTACTTAAAAGTGTTGGATGAAAAGAAGAAAATAATCAAAATAAATCCATCATTTCTAAACACCGAGAAAAGAGTACTCAACGTACTCAACACACCAAAAAGTCATAAGCGTAAAGGGTTTGAGAAGAGTTCGGGTGAAAACTCAAGCGTACTCAATGTACTCGACACGGACACAACAAGTACGGAATCTAAAGAGGATGAGAACAACATGAGTACAGTGAGGACAAGTGAGTACGCAAGGGAACTCACTACAAACATAGATGGGAGTAAGGGGGAGGATGTCATGAGTACAGTGAGTACACTTTCCCAGGGTATAACAATCAATGAAGATGGTTCGGGGCTTCTATGATTGAACTACTTTCAAGATGCGAGCGTGAAGGAAATTCTTTATCACTTGAGGGCGATGGAATACGAGTTGAAAACATCGCCCAGCTTCCTGCAAACTTGAAGAATGAAATAACTGCCAACAAAAATGAACTAATTAAAGCATTGAATAGGGATCTTCTTGCAATAGAGAACTGCATACTAATTGGCATACCTGGAACGCTGTATACCTGGACGGTTAGCCGCTTTACCTTCGCTTATGTTGAATACGTTGATGGTGAATGGATTGCTACCAGAGAAACGTACAAACCAGGTGTGAGAACCGCAACAAGTCATAAAGTCATCGCAAAAGGAAACACATTCGAGTATGTATTTAATGAGTTTGTCGGTTATAAAAACTTCATAACAAGCAACAAGAAGTGAACAGGGGGAAGTATCTAGGTGGAATCTACTAGGTTCTGATCGAAAATAAGGTTCCGACAATATAAAGTCATTTTCCAATAATCGCAAGCTGTAAATAATTATCTGCCAAGGTAATTCAGTTCAGTTAAAGATAATACATTATTGAGGAGTGATTACACATGGCCGAAAAGTTAGAAAAGGGACCACGAAAAGTTATTAAGAAACGGGGAATGAATAAGGTTGGTCGAAAGCCACTATACACTGAATGGATAACTGAAGAAGGGTTAGCAAAAGTGGAGAATTGGGCAGAAGAAGGTTTGATTGGTAAACAAATTGCCCACAACATTGGGATAAACCACTCAACGCTTTACGATTGGATGAACAAATTTCCCGAATTAGCCGAAGTCATAAGACGGGGACGAAAAGTAATGGATGAACAGGTGGAGAATTCGTTGCTAAAGAGGGCAATGGGATACCAATATGAAGAGGATGTATTGGAGCCGGATGAATATGGGAACCTGGTAGTGGTAAAGAGGGTGGTAAAGACGGAAGCACCGAACACGGCAGCTCAAATATTTTGGATGAAAAATAGAAGACCCGAGGAATGGCGCGATAAAGTTGATATTGCGAATGAACATTCAGGCACAATAAGAATAGAGCTTGGAGAACAAGAGAAATGGTCGGAGTAATGTATCGGCACGGCGAGGTTTATGTACTTATACTATAGTAATGCCCGTGATATGTCCTAAAAAATGTCCGACTAGCCGCATAGGTACAACGCTAACAGCCGTTTTGCATTAGGCGCATATCCACGACAAAACGACCCCCTTTTTTGTTGTCAATATGCGCCTGTTTCCCTTGTGCAACTTATTCGATGAAAAAAGAATTCGATGACCATAACTGCACATTTATGGCTACGTTCCTGATTTGCCGCATATATTAGGGTTATGAGGTGTCATATATCATAATCAAAAGCAAAGGGGAGAAAAGTTAATGAAATACGGTTATGCGAGGGTATCAACGGCGGTCCAGGAGTTAGAGGTCCAGTTAGTTACATTGGAAGCGGAAGGGTGCGAAAGAATCTTCCGGGAGAAGTATACGGGAGCAAAAACGAACCGTCCGGAGTTTACTGAATTGTTAGCCCACTTGGAAAAGGGAGATACACTTGTTGCAACTAAACTTGACCGATTAGCAAGAAACACTGAAGAAGGAATCAAAGTGATCCGGGAGCTATTCGAAAAAGGCATAAAAGTTCACATACTCAATCTTGGATTATTGGAAGACACCCCAACAGGTCGATTCTTCCTTCAAACTCTCCTGGCGGTCGCTGAACTCGAAAGAAGCATGATAATTGAACGTATGGCAGAAGGAAAAGCAATTGCAATGCTGCGAGATGATTATGTAGCCGGCAGACCTCCCAAGTTTTCAAAGAAGCAGATTGACCATGCGCTTGCAATGCTCAATGACCATTCTTACACGATGGTTGAGGAAATGACGGGGATATCCAAAAGTACATTAGTGAGAGCAGCGAGAAAGGCAAGAGCAGCAGAATGACCACAAGCACCTCCACTCTATGAGTGACATTATAGAGTGAAGGTCTCTTTATGATTAAAAAGGAATCCATTTACAACAATGACAGTGATAGCCGTACAACGAGGTTTGCAGGACGCTTGGATAACAGCCGAGGATATGCAACTTACTATAATGGCAAGACAATCATGAGCAGTGTAGATGTGGTGTACCCCAAGGACGCAACAGACGCGGATCTTGGCAGGATGATGAAGCTGTCTAAATATCTACAGCCGAAAGCTAACTATCTAGGATACAAAGGCAATAAGGATATTAACTCAATGGATGCTGTAAAGATAGGTGAGGCCATTGGTGTGGGTGAATCACAGGCAAAGCGATTCATTAAGCGCATGACAGATACAGGTATGATGATGAGGGGAGCGAAGCGCTACTACATCAATCCTATCTACTTCCTCAATGGTAAGTACATGAATGATGAGCTGTAATGGGTGTTTAAGCCACACCTCAATGACTCATTCTCTCAATGTGTACACGATTCATACGAACAGAGGGAGCAGGAACATGACCAACACGGGTTTTAATGGAGGTGGACAAGAAAAGTCGAACGTCGTTTCGAATCGACCTTTTTATATATACCACCTCATCCGGAAAATTTTAAAAAATTACACCCCAAATGCGCATTGGAATAAACCGGAAATGGGTGTCTGAATGGCAAACCTAAAACTACACGGTTCTCCACAACCCAAACAAGAACAGTTCTTCCTAGCTAAAGTAGGTCATATTGCCTATGGCGGAGCAAGGGGAGGCGGTAAAAGTTGCGCAATGAGAAGAAAATTCGTTTTACTCGCCCTTCGCTATCCCAAATTAAAAATTTTATTATTACGTCGAACCATGCCCGAACTACGAAACAACCATATACGCCCTTTATAAGCGGAGCTAGACGGATTCGCACTTTTCTTATTCAACTAACTGGCAGATTAGTTGAATAAGAGAAGGAGAAGTTTTATGTCGTATTTGACCCATAAGGCAAAGGAGGACTGAAAATGACTTATATAATCAAGTGCATGACTTGTGAAAAAAGGTTGGGAGAATCAGAAGAACAAGTGACAACCACGCAATGTGTGGAATGTTATCACAAAAAGAAGAAAACAACACAAAAAAGACCACTGATTATAACTTAATCAGCAGTCTTTATTACAGTCGTATTGTGTCATAGTATGGGTGAATATTCTAGAAAATAAACATCCCAATTAACATAGGTAAGGCGTAAATACAAAAGATGGCTTAGGGGGCCATAGCAGCCGTTACTAAAGCAGAGCCACAAACAGAGGCCATATGACCTGAAACATCAGCCAAACACTCAAACACAAAACTTTTAGTACTGTTATTTGTCATACTAACCACCACCTTTGATTTTGCTTTTAAAAGTAACTGTAATGTTATAAGCAATGCTAATAACGCTGCTAAAGGGCATGCCAGGCTCATGAGCCCCCTAAAACATCTTTAAATAAAAGCCTCCTCCCTAAATTACAGGAAGAAAGCTAGTATTGCTGTAGTAAGTGCAGCTAGTACTTTTACAGTCTTATCGGAGAATTTAAAGTGGAACTCCATCTGACCACCTCCTTCTTCTTTCCGGCGAATACGAGTCCTGTGTTAACCCAGGACTCGTATACGAATCTGCCAAAAGAAGAAGTGTCATAATTGTAACATCTTTCAATTAATTAGGATAGTCATAAATAAAAAAAGTGGTGTGACATCGTAGACACATAAGGTGTAATAAGGAGGATGGGAAAATGTATGATGGCGATAGAATGTGTCCTGATTGCGACACGGAGTCACTAGTAGAGAAGGGTTTAACTCAATGGGTGTGTTTGAATCCAGTATGCGAGTCAGTGTTTGAAACAGAGTACCTAGATTTAGATATTGAAAAAGAAGAAGAATAATAAAGGAGTGATTTTTATGGCTAGATTTTTAGTTAGATACACACACGTTGAAGAAACAACCTACGAACAGTGGGTTGAAGCAGTCAACAGTGACGAAGCGCTAGAGAAAATTAATGATGAAGCCGACTTTAAAGAAATTGTAGAAGTGCAGGGTGTTAGGATGAAAGACTTTGAAGTTATAGAAGAAGATTAATGAACAGTTCGACCATAATGTGTAATAAAAGAGAAGGTGCTTCTTCAACTAACCGGTGCGTTGGTGAAACAAGAACACCACAAACAGGACCATGAATTTAGGTCCTTTTCTTTATTTATGAATAATCAACAATACTGTTCATTTTTCATTTACAAATCTGCCCCATTCTTTGAATAAAATGCGTTAAATACATGTAGTTAAAGTGAAAGGTTTGAGTTTATTATGTTTTTGACACATTACTATTGATATAATCCGACGCCTTCCCCCGAAGATCATGACGTCACGAAAAGATTGAAAGAAGCAAGGATTACAAGATTCACATGTATTGTAAAAAGGGAGTAAAAACAGTACAATTATATTATCAGAAAATATACAGAATTGAGGATTTTATGGAAATATTAATAACTGGTATTATCATTTTTTCGATTGTTCTATTTTTGGTAAACACCAACAATAAAAAGAAGCATGAGTTTCAAAAATCAACTTATCTTCCAGAAGTCAATGCATTAGATAGTAGACTAATTGCTTTATCAAAATACTACATTTCCTTTTCCGAATTGGAAGTCCTGAGGCCTGATTATGAGCAACTTTACAAGATTGTAGAGCAGTTTCCTAAAAGGTTACGGCAAGAATCAATATTTTCTGTTTTTTTGAATGTCTATAAAGACTTAGAAAAATGGAGAGAAAAATCGAATCAACTCTTTATAGATGAGGAGTTGGAAAGGACACAGTCTTTATTAAATGACATTGATGGAAAAGCTCTCGACTTACAACAACGAGAAGCTGTAATCGTAAACGAAGATAACACCCTTGTTCTTGCTGGTGCTGGAAGCGGAAAAACATTGACCATCTCGGCGAAAGTGAAATATTTGGTAGAACAGCTTGGAGTTCAACCCGATGAGATTCTATTGCTTTCCTTTACCAAAAAATCAGCATTAGAAATGACAGAGAGGATTAAGAATAAATTAAAAATACCGATTGAAGCAAATACTTTTCATAAATTAGGACTAAACATCATTACATCCAATGAAGGGTATCGCCCTGAAATAATGGATGACCTTACTCAAGTCATAAATATATATTTTAGCAGAAATGTATTGAAAGATCAGGAGCTACTAAGTAAGGTGTTGCACTTCTATGGCTATTACTTAGTTATACCGAAGGACATAGAGGGATTTGGTGATTTAGGAGAATACCATGAAGATCAGTCGACTGTTGACTTGGAGACTTTGCGTTCGAAAATAATCTCTTTTCAAAAGGAAGATCGAAAAGAAAAAAGAACACTGAAGATGGAGCAGGTCAGGAGTATTGAAGAAGTGATGATTGCCAATTTCCTTTTCCTTAATGGCATTGAGTATGAGTATGAAAGACCATACCCCTTTACATCACCGAACAAGTATAAAAAACAATATCGCCCAGATTTCTATCTACCTGAGTACGATCTCTATTTGGAACATTTCGGTATCACTGAAGACGAAAGAGTCCCCTGGTTAACACCTATTGAAGCTAAGAAATATATAGAAAGCATGAAGTGGAAACGCGAATGGCATAAAGTAAACGGCACTACTTTATTAGAAACTTACTCCTACTTCAACAGATCGGGAATGTTAGTAGAAAAGTTGGGCGATATATTGAGGGAGAATGGAGTTACCTTCAAACAAGTAGATATGTCTGAACTTTATAGGAAATTATTTATTGAACGGGAAGAAGAAAGGCAGTTCAAGGAGTTCAAGAAGTTAATTGGAACATTCATTTCTTTATTCAAGTCCTCTGGATTTGATGAAACAAAATTTGGAGATTTTATTGATCAGCTTCAGGTGGAAAAGGATCCCCTGCTTAAGGAACGATCTAAATTATTTCTATCAATCGTAGAACCAATCTATATGCATTATGAGTATCATTTGTTAATGAATGAAGCAATTGATTTCAATGACATGATTAACGATGCAACCAATATAGTAATGAATTATGAAGGTGAGCTCTTTAAATATAAATACATTATCATTGATGAGTATCAAGATATATCGATGAGCAGATATCGTTTGATCAAAGCCATTAAAGAAAAAACGAACTCTAAAGTATTATGTGTAGGAGATGATTGGCAATCAATTTACCGGTTTGCCGGAAGTGACCTGCAGCTATTCATCAACTTCGAGAAATACTTTGGGCATACCAAGTTGCTAAGAATTGAACAAACCTATAGAAACTCGCAAGAACTTATAGACTTGGCCGGAAAGTTTATTATGAAAAACAACAGACAACTGGTAAAGGATTTGAAATCAGATAAGCGTATGCAACTACCAGTTAAGATTTTCGGGTACAGTAATGATTCCATTAAAGCATTAACTTTAGCTATCGAAGAGATTGTGGAAAGCTTTGGTGAAGATACAGACATTATGATTATTGGCCGTAACAATTTTGATATGGAGTTCCTGTTCATCGACAATATTCCAAAGATATTTAAGCTAAGATATGGCACTGAAAAACTTGTTACAGGGCTTGCTTATCGAAAATATCCTAATCTAAAAATTAGTTATTCTACCGTGCACCGTTCAAAGGGGTTAGAAGCAGAAAACGTTATCTTAATCAATCTTAACAATCATTTAATTGGCTTCCCCAATAAAATCTCGGATGATCCAATTTTGTCAATTGTTTTAACGGATGCTGATCAGTTTAGTTACGCTGAAGAGCGACGCCTATTTTATGTTGCTCTTACCCGTACCAAAAACAATATTTATCTAATAGCTCCTGACAAGAAAACTTCAGCCTTTGTAGAAGAATTAATCAGAGAACATCAAATATTATTTAATATTGTTACGAATGAGGAATCAATGCGGGAAAATCCTAATTGTCCTCATTGCCAATCCGGTAGATTAGTCATACGTGAAAACAGCACCGATCGAACTCGGTTCCTGGGTTGCTCTAATTTCCCACGTTGCGACAGTACATTAAAGGATGTTAGCATCTTAAGCAATCCAATCAAATGCACCTCCTGTGGAGGCTATATGGTTAAAAGAAAAGGACCATACGGAGAGTTTTATGGATGTACAAATTATCCGAGTTGTAGGAACTCCTTTGATATTAGAGAAGTAAAGAAAACGAAAAGAACGACAGTAAAAGCAATTTTTTGAACTTTACTTCACGGAGGTCCTATTTTCTGGTTAGCTGTTACCTATAAAAAGGGTGAAGCCAACAGAAACTGTTGGCTTTTTTATGTCAGAGTCTGACCATAAGTGTAGTAGCAACACCTTTTATTAGGTATTTTTGAATGCATCCTAATTGGGTGATTTTGGTACTGTGGAATAAATGCTGTTATTCAACTAACGGCGCAGGTTAGTTCAACTGTATACAGGTCACGTTGAAGTATTTGTTCTTAAGACACGGAAATTTGATTAAATTAGAATTGGGGTAAATGTCGATATGAAAATGTCAAAAGTGATTATGCCACTAGCAGTAGGAACGGCGATTCTTGGATATGTTATAAAAAAAGGGGAATTTCCTGTGAGATTATCTAGGACGGTTTCTGACATAGCCCAAGTTGCTTCTGATGCTACAATAGAAAAGTCTTTTGGTGGACTCAAACTAAGTGAGATAAATGAGATAGTCTCAAATACTTATAGAGGTGTGAAAGCAGTAATTGATGGTGACACATTGGAGTATTATTTTAAGTCTGCTTCTGGTAAACAAACTCCTACGGCAAGAATTGAATTGGATTCGGCAGGAGAGTTAGTATTTACTTTTCGTTCGTATATTAATGCTAATTCACCACGTTTTTTTATAGAAAATTTGAGGGGTGCAATGAATAAAGTCAATTAGAATTTGTAAGATTGATTATATGATTGAATTTATGTCCTGTGAAATACATAACGTCGAATGCATTTCACATTTTTTGTTTTGTTAAACTAAGGTTTAAATTATCTACGGATTTATGTCGATAAATCATTGTTACACGAACTTGAAAAACTAAAACAATTGCACGAACCATTGTAGTTTGATTTTTAGTGAAGAATTTCACTTTAACTAACGAGTGCAAGAGCTGAATATCATACCGTCAACATTAAGTGTAACAATCTACCATAAGCGGGCGTGATTGTTGAACAAGCATCACTTTTCTTCTTCAACTCCCATGAAAATTAAAAAACGCCTAAAATCTATAAAACTGCATAACAAAAAAAGCTCAGAAAAAGTTTTTTTAAAAAAAGACTGAGCCTTGGGAAGGATAATGTTGAATTGAAAGGTAAATCAAGAATCAGCTCCATTCTTCAGAGAATATAGGCAAGGCTGGTGCAGTAACCAGAGTAGGATTAATCTCCCATAAGTGCTACCCGTATTGGGTGCGACAGTCTGTGATGCACCGTGGTCGTTGGAGTCAGACTAACGGATGGGCTCTTTGGCACCATAGTTCATCGACCTTCTTCGCCAGCCGTAGTATCCAATACCCGTTCTGTACACATTTTCATCCTCTGTGGTGTAGCGCTGATTTTGCGCTACATGTATGGCTAACGGGTAGCTTTAGTTAAAGACCAAGTGCTGCTTAGGCAGCTCTTTTTTCTATAAAACTCTAATAGAGAATATAGGCAGGGCTGGTGCAGTAACCAGAGTAGGAATACCTTAACAATACGTATGCTTTTGGGTATTTGATATGCGAGAAGTAAAAGCAAAAAAAGGGAATTAAACAGTGCTGCCTCAGAAGTCCGACTTCTCGGCAGCTTTTTATGATGAGATCGGTTCAAGGAAATTAGAAACTAGGAAATTAGAACCAAATTAATAAGAGGGTTTTTAGTATTGCAAGTAGAATACTCTGAATAAGGGGGCGAGAGATGATGAAGAACTTAAAAACTGTAGATCAAGCAAGAAAAGAAATTAAGATTTTGCAGGGATTTATTAATTTAGTTGAATCCATTCAACCGCAAACGCTGGAGGAGCAAATTATTAAGGAATACGCATACATAGGCAGTGTTGAAAAAGTTGCAATTAAAGTAAGTGAATTGGGATATTTAAAGAGTGATGGTCAACCTTTTGAGAAAGAAGATATATCAAATATCATTAAAGGTAAACCCACAAACGATTTGCATAAATTGATTAAGACGGGATTTTTAAAGAAGACCCGACATACTCGACGTAAAATTGAAAAATATAGTTGGTAGTATTTGGAGAAAGGGTTATACGGGCAGTAGTCTTGTGTAACCCTTTAATCGTTGATCGAATAGAGTTAATAGTCTAAAATCAGGAAGGTTCAAATAGTAGTATTTAAAGCTTTTATTTCCTAAATAGATATTAAAGGTGGATGAAATTAAAGTGGAAATAATTTTAGAGAGAAAAGCTAAAAGGCATCTCAGAAATGCTTTTTTGGTGTTAGTGATAGTAATCATCATATCAATAATTCCGGCCGTGAAATGGGGATGGGTGGAGGTATTATATTATTTAGCTGGAATTGTAATGCCGTTTATTACTTTGGCATCTGTGTATCTGATTTTAGCGAATTTCAAATTACAACAAAGAATGCTTCAGTTACAAAAAGAAGAAATCCAAAATACACAAGTGGAAGTTAAGCGTCAAAATAAAACAATTAGTAAACAACGCTTTGATAATACCTTTTTTAAGTTAATTGATCAATTAGGCAAAAACTATACTAGTGTTATAGACTTAGAATCAAACCATTTTAAAAATGTTCAGAATAAATTAAAAGAAGAAGTGGTAAAAGGATTTGAAAATAAAAAAATGGAAGACTCGAAAAACGAACCTAAGGCTGTTGTAAAAATCATTTATAATGCATGTTTAGATACAGAGTTGAAGTATCTTGGACTGGGTCTGGGAAATGCATATAGTTACTTTTTACAATCACTAAAATTATTAATGTATAGTCAAATGTTTTTGAATAAGGAAGAAGTAATTTATTATTTCGATTTTATACTAATTGAATTAAGTGATGATGTATTATCTTTAATACTATACAGGATTATTTATGATGATGAAAAATCGGTAATTGAATTTCTCGACAGTAATAATCTGGTTAGCAAAATAAATAGTGGACAAGCCCCAATAGATTTTAACCAAAGTAGATCTATCTGGAATTATATTGTTCAAAATGCAGGAAACTTGGATCCATATTCATTGGGGAAATTCATTTAAGTGATTAACATTATAGATTTCGCTAAATTTATTATAATAGTTATGAAAATGAATTTCACTTTTATAATAATGGATTACCATTCTAGCTTTTGGAAAGACTACGTTCTTACCTGAGGAGGTGTGATTGACGTGCCAAGAACTCTTGGTAGTCTGTCTAGTGATGCGTAGCTGAACAATCAGAAGTCAGCAGAAGGCATAGTACCTTTCGAACTCAAACAGAATGGGAAGGGCTGAACAATCAAGAGAGAACAGCGCCTTGGCATTCAGTATACTGCGAAGAACACAGACAACCCTTGATGCAAGAGGTGGTGAATTCCACTCGATGATTCAATTTGGAGGACTAGGCATTCCTAAAAAATCCATAAAAGTGATAGACACTATTCAGGATTAACATTAGCCCCTTTACAGTATCTTATACAGAGATAGTGAAGGGGCTTTTATTAGGCTATATGTTATTGCGTCGAAACGGATAAATCAAACAGCCTTCCCGATTTCTCTTAGTATCTGTAGAAATAGAGGCGACATCTGAACTAATACATAGCCCAGTCCAGCATTCATAATTGCTGACCACGCTTTTTCCGATTGACCAAACATAAAGAAAAAGCAAGAACTAATCATTATCACTGATGCAATTGGGAAACTAAGAGCTACTAAAATTTGAATCACTGGATCGAGCACGTTAGCTAACATATTAAGTGAACCCTCAGCGATGAATCCAGTTGGTATCATTTCGGGAGTAGCCATTGCATTGACAGGTATGAGGGGGGGGTGCGTTAGTAGGTTGACTGGTTCGGCTATTGGTGTGAGTGTGGATGCGAATTCGGGTGTAGGTAAGGTTGTGGGTGTGGGGACGGGGACGGTTACGTATGCAGGAACGGCCTTTGCGGTATGAATCCCATATGCGGTTATTGCGGCAGCAGTCGATACACCAATCCCTATCATTGCCTTATTGCTCATTGCATATTTACCTTCCATTCTATCGCTGAAATCTGTATAATCGCGTTCTGAAACAACCTCAAAATCAAGTTTTCGTTTAGCCATTTATCTTCCTCCTTATTTGATATCAGTTATAGTAAAGACCATGACCGCCGGCAAACCTTCGCATTCTTCTTTAAGCTGTTCTCTCCTGTGTTCGGTGGTCGTCAACCATACGATTGTCGGAAAATGACCTAATTTCTCTTCTATCGATCCGTTACGAAACAATTCTTTGTAACGTTTAATTTTGTTTCTATTTTCTTTCATTGTCTGCATGTTATCCACTTCGAGAAAATGTCTCCTATCCCAATTATCTGTGAACATTGAATCCACCACCACACTGACCGAACCATCAGACACTTTAATCTCGTTTTTCCACTTTTTCGGCATGTCGAAGAACAACCACATATCGTTACGCATTACGGTGTGATTTACATGCCCGCCCTTTTTACGTATCTTTTCACAGTCCACATGCGCCTTTCCGACTTTACTTAAATAGTAGATAGTCTGATACCCTTCACGGATGCTTGTTAAGTAATCGGAGATACCGCTAAGTATTCTATTGGTATTACGCTTTCCTCCTAGTTGGAAATATCTATTTAGTTGATCCCGAGTCATGAAATCAAACTTCTTCAAAAGTAACAGTATTTGTTCCTCGCGGTCTGCTAACCTTTTCAAAGCTGATTTCCTCCTTTTTCGCAGATTCAACAATTCTTTCTGCTATATAAGGTGCAATTGTGTTGTGGATAACCTCAGACGTCACTAGGGGAGTCTGTAATATTTCCCTTTTGTCAGCAGTCTGATAAATAGCCCTACCTTTGATTTGCGGAAGATTCTCAGCGCCTACTTCATCAAGGACAACCCTTGAAGCGGTAGCAGATTGAACGCGGAACGATAGTTTAGCATCACTATTCTGTTTACATTGGCGAGGTATAACGTCACCAGTAGGGTATTGGGTTGCTAGTATTTGCCTAAACCCTAATCCTGCACCTAGCCTGGCTATCTGACTCATAAGCGTTTGACATTCTTGTTTAAGCTTCCTATCTTCCTTTGTAACAGCTTCAGCAGGATTCAGTTCGCCCACTTCATCAATGATGATGAAATAGCGTTCTTTGATTCCTGCCTCCTGAACATTCTTCTTTCCCAAAGATCTCATTCTAGTTTGTATCTGTCTCATTTGCTGGTAAGCCATTTGCAATGTCTCTAATGCTTCATGAGGCTCATACGCGATGGATACAGTCTGTTTGACGTTCTCATAGTCGCACAACTCAACCCCACCTTTTAAGTCAATCAAGAAGAGTTTGACGTGATCGGGCTTGCTTTGCAACAAGCTAACAATCATCAGGTTAATGAAGTTACTTTTTCCGTATCGGGTAGCTCCACCAAGAACCATATGAGGAATCTTTTCAAAGTCATGAAACTTGAATGTATTCTTTTCCCTTGTCATGCCAACGGGGACAGACCATCCTTTACCGCATTGAAACGGGACGTGCGTGGGCATTGGTTCGTCATAAACCCTTAGAGTCAATAGTCCGTCAAACGACAATTCCAGTTCCTTCTTTTCCGTTAACTTGTTAGTCCATAACGTTTTCAAATTATCAATGATATTCGCATCCAGTTGGAGATCCTTCAAGTCACTCAATGTTATATGTTGACGCCTATTGTTTAGGCCGTCCTCCAAGATGCTTTGTTTGTTCAGATAGTCATCAAAACTTCTTCCTAGAGGAATCCGATATTTATATTCCCAATACCCATCATGCTTCTTTTTGCGAATAAGGTGAGTGGTCAATGTGTCTTTTCCGTCCTTCACATTCAGCCCGCTAAGAGAAATAATCCGTTGAATCTTCCCGGAATCGTTGGTTGTTAATCCCTTCTTTTTAACATAAGCCTTCAATGCAATCCCTCCCATAATCGAGGTAGTCACGATTTCGAATATCATTCATCTCTCCTCCTAAGTTTCAACGCCACAGGGTTATCTATCTATAGATAGAGTTGCAACCATCGAGCAATCGCAAACTGGCGCTTAACCCCTGTGGTGACTGAGTGTTTATTGTCCCGATGCACGGAACGGGTGGAATTGAATCGAGAACAGCATCGGGAATTGTATTTTCTTGATAAAATAACTCCTCAAGTAGTAATCAGGCAGTCAATCGGGAAGGTGAACAGGAACAACATCGAGTAACTAGTTTCATTTCTTATCCTGGCGATGCTTGAAATAAAACCTCAAGGCTTCACGATAAGTACGACTTCGATCACGTTTGGGTATCTTCTCAATTTCTTCGATTAAATCGGCATCGATTTCGGGATTCAGCTTCGCTTGAATATTTATTGTTGTTTTCTTTGCTTCCATTTCGTAGCCCTCCTTTATCTCTTTTTATTACTTTTTACTACTCCTTATCACCATATGTCGGGAAGATATAGAACATGCCTGTCCATTAATAAAAAGTGATAAAAATTATAAACTGTCAGCGGTCGAAGCTCTCGAAAAGCTTGTATAGGTAGCGAGTGAACATCCTGCACTCGTAGCCGAAATGAGAGGGGAATTCATGGAGTTACCCGCGGCAACAGTTAATCTCACAGCCAATCAAAACGAGGCTATTCTCTCCGGAAACAGCTCGGAGGTTTATACAACAACCTATCGCAAAATGCAATGACAGAGGAAGGCTGAGAGGTAACAGCAATCGTCGAACAAGCCGACGCAATGCGAGACGCATAGGTCTTTAATTTACCTGGAAAAACGCCTTCCAAGAAATTTTACCACTTACAAAGCATTACAATAAAGATCCGCAGGCTTATTTTGATCAAATGGGGGAGTGGAGTCATGGGGAAAAGAGGACGTCAATCGGAGTACGTCGTTTTGATGGCGAAAGAGCTCCTTGTCGAAATGAAGCGATGCACGCAATGCAATGGGTAAGGAGCTCTACTGCTACTATCGCGACAAGTGAACTGCAAACGGTTTATTGGGGGTGTGTAAATCGTGTCGACGTGCTTATGTTATCGAATATCGACACAAGAAGTGAAAAAGGAGACGGGGGGCGAATTAGTTCGTCTCCTTTTTGTGTCTATCCATGAATTACCGTACTATTTGTTTCTGAAAATGAAAACAACCCGAATTAGAGTCAGTAGGAATTGAAATTACGTTTAGCGATTTAAAGAAAACCTACGGCATCGAGTAATAACTTGAAAAACTCTCCGATTTTCTAGGGTGTTTTTTTATGTAGCTAACTACGATAAATATATATCTTACCGGCGAAGGATCTCAACATGGATGCTTTGAAAAGTCTGGCTAATACAAAGTGGAATATATAGCTTTCATCATATAGACGAAGGCTGCATTAAAAAGCAGCATATATATAATTGTTTAAATATACGCCTTTATCGCTAAAAAATAATAGCTGCTTAAAATATTTGACTTATCACCAAAAACAGAATACAATAAAAAAAGAAGCTGCTAGTTAAAGCAGCTAAATTTAACGGGGGTTATAAAATGGCTATAAAAATTAAGCAATCACTACTGGTAAACGCATTTAACGATCCTACTAAAGAAACTGTCAATAAATCCGTTAGTCAAATTTGTAACGAAGTGGGTATGGGGCAAATTATTATGCCTATATTTCAACGTGATTTAGCATGGACTACAAGCAAAAAAGTAGATTTGTATAACTTCCAATTAAACGGATCTGCACCAGTAGCACCAATTTCCATGAACAAAATTGGTGCTAAAAGTGTTGATATGCCTCATGTTACTTTGTTAAATAGATTGGAAGTAGATAATAAGAATAATATACAAGGAAATCTAAGTGTAGTAGACGGGCAACAAAGGATTAGCACTAACTACCAAGCTTTTATAAATGATGAGTCCATTAGAAGCATTGTCTTGGATATATCAAGAGGAGTTTTCCTAGATATAAAAGACAAAGATATTAAAAAAAATCAAATTCCTGTTGGCGTACTATATAACCAAGATCCTATCGTCTATACAGAATACATTAGGACTCATCCTCTTTTGATGGAGTTTGATGTATCTTCACTATTAGGTCAAATACGTACAAAATTCAACAACTATTTTTACACTGTGAATTTTGCACATGATCTGCCTGGTGAAGAACAAATTAAGTGGTTTGATGTTTTGAATTTAGCCGGGAGTCGGGTGCCGGATATTCAAATGAAGCTTACACGCTTACAAATAAATGGATTAGATTTTTACAAAGATTACTCAAAAGTTTTCCGAGAAAAGCTAGAAATTAATGGACTGGATTTGTTTGTTCAAAAAAATACAGAAGTATCAATTCCTTTAGCTACACTAAATCCGGCATTTGAAATAACTCTTGGTAAATCGCATACATCTAATTACAGTCCTATGGCATCTGATAAAAAAGAGTCTATTATTATTGAAATGACTTCTGATAAATTGAGTGACTGTTTTGAAATGACTCTTGCAGGTTTAGATCGCGCATTGGAATTCATCAATGAAAACAGTTTGTTGGATCCAGAAAGAATTGATTATATCACGTATCTTACTGGCTACTTTGTTTACAAAAATGGTGAACCTCTTGCAAATTCTAGTAACCAAAACCTTATTGATTGGTATACTAGTGCGGATTTCGGAAGCAAAACTAATTCGGAAAGACGTGAAATGTTTAATGAAATATTATCTTTATAATCTCCGTTTAACGGTGTTATAAGCTCGTGATGATAAGTACGCCCATCCAAAGCAGGGGCATCTGATAATATGGCAGTAAATCGAGAGTCGAGGGAGTAAAATCCTTTCGGCCCTCTTTTTTTTGCGTTATACGAGGTTCATTGCGTTTTGCTGCTCAATATCGTGCCGAGAAAGGCCCTACAAGCGATTTATCTTTCGTTCATCGACCAACTATGCGTTATAAAGCGATCTACGGCGTATAAATAAGAAACATAATCGACCCATTAATCACATTGTGGACGACACCCTACAAGACTTTTAAACGAATACTCAACAGTTGGTGATTAATTTTTTTTACAAAGCGTCCTGTGAAAGTGTGTACTGAATCATGCGCATATTAAAGGAATAATGGAAAACCGGTCGATTATTTATCAATCACACATAAAGGTCAATTTTTCCGTGTGGTGCAAGTAAATCAAAAATCCCTAGAAGTACAAGGCTTTAATTTTTGGAAACCTAATATAAACTACTGGGGTTGTAATATGTATCTTTGTAATTTTGTAATTGACCTACGATAAAGCTAATATTAACAATGGTTTAAGTAATTTTAAAACCAATTACAAAAAAGATGTTACTAGAAAAAAATGACAAATGAAATGCAGGGGATTACAAGTTGTCATTTCTCTTGTAATCGTCTTTATTGTTGGTATGACAGTGTTTGCAGTTTGGAATTACAAAATTACAAGTTTTTCGGAGTATATATAGCTTTCACAAATACTTTTACTATAGGTCACTATATTGTGACGGGGTGATATCATTGGTATGATAGTAATAGATCTATACTCATTGAGTGGAGTGTCTATACTAATCATGTATAAGAATTTCTTAGGGACATAGATAGTGAAATGTCGTTGTGAAAAGTTGGGTAGATGTATAAAGACAAGTGTAATAAAATTTAGTTTTATATAAGGAGAATATTATTATGGTTACAAAAAAAGTAAAAGAAGAAAAGTCAATAGAAGTTCAATTATGGGATACAGCGGTGAGGTTGCGTGGAACAGTTGATCCTGCATATTATAAAAACGTAGTTTTAGGTTTGATTTTTCTAAAGTTTATTAGTGATAATTACGTAGAACAGCGAAAAAAGCTAATTGAAATGGGACAAGAGGCGTTCATTGATATGCCAGCGTTTTATGCACAAGATAATACATTCTATCTACCGGAAGAATCACGTTGGAGTTATATCATTGATAATGCAAAGCAAAATGATATAGCCATAAAAATTGATAAAGCGCTAAGTGATATTGAAAGCAATAATAAATCCTTAATAGGTGCATTACCGGATAATAACTTTTACTCTAACTTAGGAATAGAAAGGTCTAAATTAGCTTCTTTACTCGATGCAATTAATAAAATAGATACCCAAAAAAATCCGGAAGTCGATCTGATTGGACGTGTTTATGAATATTTTTTGCAGAAGTTTGCGATTGATGGGGGTAAAAAGGGAGAGTTTTATACACCAAAAAGTATTGTGAATTTAATGGCAACAATGATTGAACCATATTCGGGAATAGTTTATGACCCTTGTTGTGGCTCTGGGGGGATGTTTGTTCAATCAATGAAGTTTATTGAAAGCCATCATGGAGATAAACAGAATGTGTCTATTTACGGCCAAGAGCAAAATAGAGAGACTTTTAAATTGGCAAAAATGAATCTTGCATTACGTGGTATTGGTGGAAATCTTGGCGAGGAGGCTGCGGATACCTTTGCAAAAGATCTTCATAAAGACTTAAAAGCAGATTATATTATGGCGAATCCACCATTTAACCTGAAATTGTGGCGTGAGGATAAAGAATTATTAAAAGATGAACGATGGCAAGGATATGATGTACCGCCTGTTAGTAATGGTAACTATGCATGGATACTAAATATTGTTTCTAAGTTATCATGTAATGGTATTGCAGCATTCTTGCTCGCCAATGGTGCGCTCAATGCAGGTGGGGAAGAATATAAAATCCGGAAAAGGTTGGTTGAAAATGGTTTAATTGAGGCGATTATCGTCTTACCTCGGAATATGTTTTACAGTACAGATATTAGTGTCACCCTTTGGATTATTAATAAGAATAAAGCTGCTAAGATATCCTCAAGAAATCATGTGGAAGTGCAAAATCAAGACCCTCAGGATGAGGTTCTGTTCATGGATTTGAGAACTTTGGGTGTTGAATATGAGAAAAAATATATCGAACTAACTGATGAAGAAATTGAGAAAGCCACAGAAATTTATCATAACTGGAAAAAAGGAATTAACTATGAAGATATTCCTGAATTGTGTTATTCAGCGAATACAGATGAAATTAGAACACATGATTTTGCTCTAGCTCCAAGTAAGTATATCGAATTCATTGACCGTGATTCAGGATTGAATTATCACAATGAAATGGGAAGAATACAGAAAGAATTCACTGATTTGATGCGTGCGGAAAAGAAATCTCAGCAAGCGATTGTGGACGCATTTAAGGGGTTAGGTTATGAAGTTAAACTATAAGAAAATTGGAGATTATATTGAATTAGTAGATAAAAGAAATGTTGGAAATGAGTATACGGTAAAAGATTTAAAAGGGATAAGAATTGATAAGACATTTATCCCTTCCGTAGCTAATGTTTCGGAAACGGATCTGTCAAAGTACAAAATAGTTGAGAAGAATGTTTTTGCTTTTACTCCAATGCAGGTAGGACGCGATAAGACTATTCGTGTAGTGTTGTACAAAGAAGAGAAACCAGCAATAATTTCACCAGCATACTTAACCTTTGTGGTGAAAAGGCCTGTTGAGCTGTTACCGGAATACTTAATGATGAATTTTCTACGTACAGAATCCGATCGATATGGCTGGTTTATCAGTGATGGTAGTGTTCGCGCTAGTTTAGAGTGGGATAGGTTCTGTGATATTGAGATTCCACTCCCATCGATTGAAAAACAAAGCAGCATTGTAGACTTATATAATTCTGTGAAAAGTAATTTAGAATATTTGAGGTCTAGCTGCAGAGATTTACAAAAAATAACTGAATCTTACATTGATGGGGTAAAAAAAACAGTAAATCATGTAAATATAGGCTCATTCATCGAAGTAATTGATAATAGGAATGCTGAAAATAAATATACTGTTCATGATTTAAGGGGGATTAATATAAAGAAAACATTTATCCCTTCTGTAGCTAATGTATCTGGTACCGATTTATCTAAGTACAAAATAGTAGAGAAAAATGTTTTTGCATTTTCTCCAATGCAAGTAGGACGAGATAAAACTATACGAGTAGTCTTGTACGAGGATGATGTGCCGGCCATTATATCACCAGCTTATATCACCTTTGTGATTAAAAATTCCGATAGAATATTACCGGAGTATCTAATGCTGAACTTTATGCGACCAGAATCCGATCGATATGGCTGGTTTATCAGTGATGGCAGTGTTCGCGCTAGTTTAGAAATCAATAGGTTCCGTGATATTGAGATTCCACTTCCATCTATTGATGAACAGCGTGCAATTGTTGAGATACATCATGTTTTGCGCAATAGAAAGGAAATAGCCGACAAATTAGAAAAACAAATTAAAGATTTAACACCAATATTAATACGAGGAATAGTAGAACAAATGGATACAGGTAAAGAAAGGTAGGGTTGAAATGACAAAATTTGATGAAGCGCGATTAGAAGAATCAATTATTAAAATGCTTGAAAAACAAGGCTATGAGTATTCTTTGGGATCAAATATTGTCAGGAACTATAAAGAAGTTCTTTTAGAGAAAGACTTAACAAGTTTTTTAGCTAAACAATATGAATTAAACGGAATAACTGATTTGGAAATCAGCCGCATTGTTTCTTCATTAACTACCATTTCTTCTTATCCTTTGTATGATGCTAACCGTAAAATTATTACGAAAATATCCGATGGGTTTATTTTAAAAAGAGAAAATCCACAGGAGAAAGATTTTATGGTGTCGTTAATTGATTTCGAGAATCCTGGAAATAATAAATGGCGTGTTGTAAATCAATTCACGATTAAGGGCCCTGAAGAAAACAGACGTCCGGATGTTTTGATTTTTATTAATGGATTGCCTCTTGTAGTTTGGGAATTTAAGTCTGCCATAAGGGAAGATACAACCATTACGGATGCGTACACCCAAGTTGCTGTACGTTACCGCAGAGGAATTCCAGAGTTGTTGAAATATAACGCACTTACAGTTATTAGTGATGGTGTGAATAATAGGTATGGATCAATCTTTGCTCCACAGGAATACTTTTATGCTTGGAGGCGAGTAAATGAAGATTCAAAAGAAGTCGATGGCTTAGATTCCTTATTTACTATGGTTGAAGGTCTATTTGATAAAAAACGATTGTTGGCTATTATCAAAGATTATATTTACTATCCCGATGATTCCCAAAAAGAAACTAAAGTTGTTGCGCGATATCCACAATTTTTTGCCGCGAATAAATTATTTAAGAATATTATGAGTCATTTAAAACCCGATGGGGATGGAAAAGGTGGCACATACTATGGTGCGACCGGTTCCGGAAAAAGTTTCACCATGCTCTTTTTAACTCGATTATTGATGAAAAGTAAAGTTATGAAGAATCCTACTATCATGATAATCTCAGATAGGTCTGATCTTGATGAACAGATGAGTGGGCTGTTTGTTGAGTCGAAGAAATATATTGGTGACGATATTGTTATGAGTGTTAAATCACGTCAACATTTGAGAGAAGAGTTAATGGATCGTCAAAGTGGCGGTGTCTATTTGACAACTATTCAAAAGTTCTCTGAAGACACCAAATTACTCTCTGAACGAACAAACATTATTTGTATCTCGGATGAGGCCCATCGCTCACAAACGAATTTAGATAAGAAAACCCAAATTACTGATTATGGAATAAAACAAAGTTATGGTTTTGCAAGGTATTTACGGAATGGCTTTCCAAATGCATCATTTGTTGGCTTTAGTGGAACACCAGTTGATGCAACAATAGAGGTTTTTGGCCCCGTGATAGATTCTTATACTATGACAGAATCGATTCGTGATGGTATTACGGTAGATTTAATTTATGAGGGGCGGGCGGCAAAAGTAAATCTTGATGAGAGTAGATTACAAGATATTGAAGACTATTACCTTCTTGCGGCAAAAGAGGGTGCAAATGAATACCAAATTGAAAAGAGTAAAAAGGTTGTTGCAAGTCTTCAAGTTATACTCAAAGACCCAGATAGATTAAGATCTGTTGCAGAAGACTTTGTTGCCCACTATGAAGAACGGGTAGAAGAAGGGGCAACTGTTGAAGGGAAAGCAATTTTTGTGTCTTCAAGTAGAGAGGCAGCACATTTAATTTATCAATTATTAAAAGAAATACGTCCTAATTGGTTTGTTTCACAAAAGCTTGGTGATGAACAAGATTCTAAGTCGATTGAAAAAGTAAAGTTGGTAATGACAAGGAATAATGATGATGAAAAAGAGTTATATGATATGCTTGGGGATCCCGATTATCGAAGCAGTTTAGCTCGTGAGTATAAAGTGGTAAACTCGAACTTTAAAATTGCTATTGTTGTGGATATGTGGTTGACGGGATTCGATGTTCCATCATTAGATACGATTTATATTGACAAACCCATTCAAAAGCATTCATTAATTCAGACCATATCTCGCGTTAACCGCGTTTATATAGGGAAAGAGCGAGGTCTAATTGTTGATTACATTGGAATTAAAAGGAACTTAAATGAGGCAATGCGCCAATATACAAATTATCAATCCGAGGAATTACCTGATATTACTCAAGCAATCAAAATTGTCAGGGATGAATTAGAAGTGCTAGATAAAATCTACTATAGATTCAACAAAGAAAGATATTTCAATGGAGATTCACTCGAGCAATTGCAAAATATGAAGGATGCCGTTGAGTTTGTACAAGTAACAGAGGAGCTAGAGAACAGATTTATGTATTCTGTTAAACGTCTGAAAAGTGCATTTAATTTATGTAGTACTTCAGATGAGTTTACTTGTCGTGATCGAGATAATATTTCGTTCTATACCGCGGTTCGATCAATTTTATTTAAACTAACCAAAGGGGAAGCCCCTGATTTACAACAAATGAATGCAAAAGTAAAAAAGTTACTTGAAGCTGCACTTATATCAGACGGTGTAGAGCCAATATTTGAGATTGCTAAAGATACGAAATCTAAGGAAAGTGAAATTGATATTTTTAGCGACGAGTATCTAGCTAGAATAAATGCTATTGTTAAACCGAATACGAAAATTAGGATATTACAGCAGCTACTTCAACAATCAATTGAAAACTTCAAAAAGGTTAATAAGATAAAAGGTATAGAGTTTGATGAGAAATTGAGAAGACTAGTAGCGTCTTATAATGATCGACGCAAGGAAGAAGCTTATGCATCGCAGGTACTTGACGAGGTGGCTGAACAGCTTTCTGAGTTAATGCAGCAACTAAAAGATGAGAAAAATTCATTCAAAAAAATGGGAATAGATTATGAAGAAAAAGCATTTTATGATGTATTGAAGCATGTTCGTGATTCCTACGAATTTGATTACCCTGAAGATAAACTAATTCAACTTTCTAAAGAAGTTAAGAAAATTATAGAAGATAAATCACAATTTACTGATTGGAATTCCAGAATGGATATTAAAGCCCAATTACAAGTTAATTTAATCCTATTATTAGCAAAGAATGGTTATCCTCCCGTTGCCCTCGACGAAGCTTACAAAGAAGTACTGGAGCAAGCGGAAAACCTCAAGAAGAATATTTAGAAAATTCACACACATATATCATTAAGTCCTCTATTTCGAATATCTTAAAGTGCCCGTGCAATACTATATTCGGAATTGATTCTTGAAATGCATCCCACACAAATTAATCTACTTCCTGCTTGAAAAGAGCATAATTGAAAACTGCTATCATTTTGTGTGATAGACAAGGCAGACAGGCCTTCAGAAATAGAGGAATTCATTAAAGTTCAAAACGACAAATCTCGATTTCGGAATTTGTTCTGAAAGAAGTTTGGAAACATAAGGATAATAAGGATGAGTGGATGGAACTTGTGGGTGACCTATACCAGAATGAAGACCTAGTGATTTGCACGAATACGGGAACCATGCAAGATCCACGTAATTTGGTCAGGGTCATTAAGCGTATGACGAAAGAGGCTAAAGTGACGGCAATCCGATTTCAAAATATGCGACATACGCACGCTTCTATCCTGAAAGTGGCAGGAGTTGACATCGTTAAAATAGCGGCTCAACTTGGACATGTGAATCCCAAAATCACATAGCGACGTTGCTGAAGTATTTCACAATGCGAGTCAAAAACATGATGATGAACAATAAAAATAGTGGCGGACAAATGGCGAATATTAGGTGGGAAATCCCGAAAAAAAAGACCTCCAAGCACAAAGCCTGAATGTCTTTTTTATAAAACAACCTTTGTTCCTAAAGATTTTTTGTGGATTTGGCACCCAATGGTCCCGACTAGTCTTGAACTAGCGACCCCTACCTTGTCGAGGTAGAGGCGCGTTAAGTCTACAAGATAACACCTGTTGAGGCTTAAGACGTTATTAATTTGTATCTGTCGCCAAATCATTATATGGAGTTGGATGATGTGAACATAATATGACCACTTTTTTGACCACTTTAATTTATTGCTCCATGTAAACATAGGAACAGCATAAACATAGAATCCTTACAACTAGGGGGAACTTTAGATATATATCCTGCTATTTGTAGCATTGAGTGATGGGCGGCATGATGTAAGTCGTCATCCTCCATTCAAAAAGCGTCAAATCCTTAAACAGGATTTGGCGCTTTTTTTAGTGGGATTGAATAAGTGACTTTCACACAAAAGAGTTGCTTGTGATTTACAAGGTGTCACAGCTTACAGACTACTCAAAAAAAAAGTTTCTTTCAAAGGTTAGTAAAGATGCCAACATTTTGCTAACGCAATCAAGTAAAAACATTAAATTCCCATTAAAGATGTTACACTCCTTATTTTTAGAAACATTGATATATCGCACTTTTGGCACATATCGCGATAGATATTATACATTTCCATCTTACGGTCGGCATGATGTAATAAAGCCTTCAAACCATTGTTATAACTGGGTTTGTAAGTAAGATGAAAGTGAAATGCTATCATAAAGGATAATAATTGAGGCTTCTCATTAGTTGTGTAAACTTTTGAGGCGCTTCTTTTTTCATTTCTTGGGTAACATGAAGATAGACAAGTTATTGTTTCATCAATCTTGATATTTTATACGCTCACTATTTTTGATGTATTAGTTATTGTATTATGGATAATAGAACGACTACCTAAATGAATATTTATAATATAAAAATTAAGGAGAATTATATGTCCTGGAGCAAATTGAAGCAACAACTGGAGAGTTTTCTCTGTCCTGCGGTATATGGAAGGGTTGAATACCGTGCAACCGGCTATCGTTATTTACCAGATAAAGTAGGACTTTGTTATATTGCGGTAGATAAAAAGAATGTACTCAATATGAGTGATAAAACTAACTTAATCAGATGGTATCAGACGGAGCAGGAAATTAAGAATGATTCAAATATCCAAATTCCTATCAGCAATGAAGAAATTGAAGCTGTCAGAAAAGATACCAAGGGAATAGTTCCAGAGGATCGTCTTAAAGTAATTGCAAGAAGTAGAAAAATATCAGAACATGCAAAGGAGCTTTTGTCAGCACAGTCATCATTAAGTAAATCAAACTTTATTGTTGTAGCTAATAAGTTTTTATCCACTCCTATAGAGGAGAGTATAGAGAGCAATGATATCCTATTGAATATTTTAGCTTTGGTGGACAGACGGGTTGGAAAAAAACGTATTTTAAACATGACTGAGAATATGAAGTTAAAGCATCCAATTGTGCAGTATTTTTATGAACTACGGCTTAGTACGTTATGATCATAAATAACTCATCACCTGAAAACCTTTCATTACTTATTGATTTCTCTCATGTTCTACCCAAGAGAATTTATTCATTTGTTATTGAGTTTACTGAGCTAGCAATTAGAGTAATAAATTCGGGGAAATCAGTGGTTAACTCTGGATGAAGAACTCTAGAGCTTTTTATGAAAGTAAATACAGGACTCAAGATGTAATTTTAGTTAGGTTCACACGACCACATCATTTAATACCTCTGTGACCTACAATCAACGCAAGAAGAGTGTGTGAATAAATGCTAACATTTTGCTTAGGCATTCAAATGAAAAACGGTAAAGTTCCGTTAAAGATGTTACACTTGAGATTCTCAAAACCTTGATATATCGCACTTTTGGCACACAGTTTTAAAGTTATTACACACTTTCACCTTGCGGGCGGCATGATGTAATAAGAACGTATAAACCATTATAAATAAGTGTTTGTATGTATGATTTACACTACGTGACCACTTCATTGTATAAAAAATTGAATATGACTAATTTTAAAGAAGGTCTTTCAGCAGTTTACCGAACTGTTGGGATGCCTTTTCTTCGGTGTATTTTTAATATGTGCATAGAGATTCATTGTTGTATTAATGTCTGAGAGACTTATACTTCACCCTTACTACATATAAAATAGTAGTGCTAACCATTGCCATGGTCTGCACTACTAATCTTTATATGTTCTCAATGCTTTTTAATTCTCGTGGATCAAAAGCTTAGGATTATGAATTTTATTCTTTTAAGAATTTAAATGGTGATACGCCACGATTTACGGTGCTAGGAAGCATTCCTTCATATAAAATATCACCTGTTGCAGCATGGTATGCTACAACATACAATATTGCCGACGTTGATAAAAGCAGTGTACGTAACGACCTAATCGATTGTCAGTAACACAGAAGAAGGGAGAAAAGATTGGAGAAGAGTTAACAAAAAAGTGAGTCTAATTTAATCAGATGTAGAGAGATTAAATCCAAGAAAATAGGGATTCGAATTGTATATCGGATTATTAGTGATAAAGCTGAGATAGTCGATATTATTTCGAGTGGGAAACGTGGATAATGCTAATTCCACAAAACATGCTGTTAAACGCAAAAAAACACTTATGAAATCATTAGTGATTCTAAAAGTGTTTTTTGTTGTTTTTAAATCCTGATGTCATTCACACTGAAATGAGAGACCAAATAATATAAACAGGCACCACAAATATTTATTTCTAGTTGTATTAAATTTCGTTATAAGAGGTGCAATATCATTTATGCTGATTTTTTAGCCATTCTATTGCTACGTTTGCGTGTAGAGCAGCACCATACTTAAATATATCCTCATTTTGTTGCATACGAGGGTTGTGAACAGGGGCTTCTCCTTCTTTTCCGGTACCTAACACAACAAATGCAGACGGTACTTGTTGAGAGATATAAGAGAAGTCTTCTGAGCCACTCATTTGCCCATTATCCACAACATTCTCTATACCAACAACTTCTTCTAGGAAAGAGGTGATTTCATCAACAAATTCAGGATTATTGTATGTCGTTGGTGTGTGGAATTCTGTTGTGCTATATTCTCCACGCCATGCTTTTACAACATGATCAATCATCTCAGGGATTCGTTGACATAAATGATCTCGCGTCTCCTGATCATAACTACGCATATTTCCGCTTAACACTGCTTTTTCTGGGATCACATTCGTCACAGTACCACCACTCATGGCACCTACGGAAAATGTAACATGCTGATTTGGAGCAGCTTCACGTGTGAATAATAGATTTAAACTGGTATAAAGTTGATTCATAATCATGTTGGCATCAATGGTTTTATGGGGTTGTGAGCTATGGCCACCATATCCTTTAATATCCACAATATACGAATCCATTGCTTGTGTTAATGTCCCTTTACTGACTGACAGCGTTCCAGCTTGTTGGTCTGGCATAATATGAATTCCGAAAGCAGCATCCACTTTTGGGTTTTCAAGTGCCCCATCATCGATCATTAACTTAGAACCGTATCCCCATTCTTCACCAGGTTGGAAGAATAATTTTACAGTACCTTGTAATTCAGCTTCATGATTTTTCAAAAGTTGGGCAGCTCCTAAAAGCATGGCAACATGTGAGTCATGACCACAGGCATGCATAAGACCAGGTTTTGTTGATTTGAATTCTGATTCTACTTCTTCCTCAATGGGTAATGCATCCATATCAGCACGGAGAAGAATACAAGGAGAACCTTGACCAATCGTCGCGACAACACCTGTACAATTTACTTGTTCAGGAAATCCAGCTCTTGCATACTTTTCTCTAACCTCAGGTGGTACTACGCCACAGGGCTTATGTTCTATTCCGATTTCATCAAGACGTTGTTGAATGTATCGTTGTGTGTTTGGAAGATCGAACCCGATTTCTGGGTTTTGATGTAAATATCGACGGTCTTTAATAATTTGTTCTTCATATATTTTTGAGTCTTCAACAATGTTAATCATGTAGACATCCCCTTTTTTATTTACGAGATTATTTGTTGCAAACCTACTGAGTATCTAAAAAACGAATATTGTTTGTTCATGGTCGTTATTAGGCTGGTCCTAAACCTATATAATGAGCGACTATGATTAATACAAATGCGGCAAAATGTAGTAACATGAATAATTTTAATGAAAACTTAACCCAATCAGCATAATTTACATTAGCCATTCCGAGTGCAGCCATTAATCCGCCAGAAGTTGGCCATAAATAGTTCGTAAATCCATCCCCAAATTGATATACAACAACCATTACTTGCTGGTTGATGCCTAGTATTTTCCCGAGTGGCCCCATAATTGGCATCAAGATCATTGCTTTTCCACTTCCGGAAACAACAAAGAAATTGAAGAAGATAACGACTAAGAAAAGAACTAATAAAGTGATAACGGATCCAGTATTGCTTAATAATCCAGATAATGCATGGACAGCTGGATCGATAATTTGAGCTTGATCCATTAAAATCATGACAGAACGAGCAAAACCAATAGCTAGTGCAGTTGGTAGAAGTCTTGCTGCTCCTGTTCCAAATGTAACAGCTGCTTCACTAGGATCCAGTCTTAACATGATGACTAAGAATACAGCATAGATAGCATAGACAGCAGATAACTGCGGCATTCCCCAACCAAGTTGAATGGCACCATATGCACCACCAACTAAAACGGCCACTAACCCCAATAAAGCGATCTTTCTTGGTAATGTAAACTCTTCTTCCACATACTCAGCTTTTTTTGTGTTTTCTAGTTGTTCTATATATTCTTCAGCCACAATACTTTTCATTGGGTTTGCTTTGGTTTTATTAGCATACCGTAGAATATACACCATAGAGATGACTATAAAAATCACCAGTGCAACGATGCGGAAAACCAGACCAGAATAGATAGGCAATCCTACAATCGATTGACTAACACCCGTCGTATAAAAATTCACTGCGCCTGCAGTAAAACCAATCGCCAAACCAACTGTTGACGTAGCGAAGGCGGTTATTCGGTCATATCCCATCCCCATAACGACAGCCATTGCTAGCGGGATGAATGGGATTCCTCCTTCACCGAAACCAATTGTCCCCATAACAGAAAACAATGTTAGTAATACGATGATGATAAGTTTTTCTTTGCCTCCAGCAACACGCAATAGCTTATGTATACCTGCTGTAATTGCGCCTGATTTTTCAAGAATATAAAGGGCACCACTTGCAAATAGTAGCATCACAATGATATCGGCAGATTGTACAACCCCATTATGTAAAGCTGTGAAAAAATCCATAAATCCAATTGGCTTGGCTTGATCGACATACTCAAATACCTCTGTGTTCAGTTCAGTGATACCTGTTTCCGGATTCACATTTCGTTCATACTGCCCACTTGGTACAATCCAAGATAATACGATTACCAGTAACATAACTAGTAAGAACATAATATAAACATGAGGGAAGTTAAACCCTTTTCGTTTTTCCTTCTTTGACATGTACTTTCCTCCCAATCCCTCTACCTACTTGTTAACTATTATAATTCTGTTAAGCCCTTGAATAGTTCAACTCCTGATTCAATAAGTTCGTCACGAAAGTCATACGCATGGGTATGAACATGCGGGTGATTTTCCCCGTTGCCGATGAAGCAATAAGCACCCTTTGTTAACTTCGTAAAGTGTCCAAAGTCTTCTGAACCACGAAATGCTTCCTGTAGTTCAAGTAATTCCATTCCCTTGTCTTTTGCAACAAGACGAATTTTATCTGCACTTTCTTTATGGTTTACCGTTTCAGGGAATTCATCGTTATAGTGAAAACTTACTTTTAACCCATATTCCTCTGCTTGAGCTTTAGCGAAATTTTCAAGGTTTACTTGAAGTCGATCCAGCTCTTCTTCATAGAGGGCTCGTATTGTCATGCGAATATCTCCTTTTGATGCAGCAATACCAAATGCTTTTTCACCAACATCGATTTGTACAACAGTACAAAGGACAAGACCTTTATTTTTTTTCGGTGAGATGAATTCTGGAATCTCTCTGACAATATTAGAGAATGCCAATGATGGGTTGATTCCCGTTTCGGGCTGGCTGGCATGGGCAGGAGCACCTTCAAAGTGTATGGTCATTCCTTTAGACGCACACAACATTGTTCCATCCAAAATTCCTACAGCTTTGTAAGGGAAATCACTCATATTATGATAGGCGAAAATTTCGTCAATATTATGTTCCTTTATGAAATCAACACATTGAATCGCACCATCTCCTGTTTCTTCAGCCGGCTGGAAGAGGCAAAAAACATTTTTATCTGAACCATTTTGATCAATTTCAAGGGCAAATCCTGCTAGTGTCGCTGAGTGCCCATCATGCCCACATTTGTGTGCTTTTCCAGGGATTTTAGAAGCCCATGGGAGATCAATGACTTCGTCCATTGGAAGTGCATCAAAATCTGCACGAAAAGCAATATTGGGCTTATTATCTCCTGCACGATAAATTGCATAGAACCAATTTCCTTTATCTACAATTTCAAAGTTTGTTGTATGCGTTTTCAAAAAGTCGATTAAGTGTTGTTTTGTCCAAACTTCTTCGTTAGAAATTTCAGGATGTTGATGCAATTCATGTCGTAGTTTCTTGGCTAATTCAAAATTCCGATTTTTCAATACCCACCAAACCTCCTAGCTTTTTCTCTCAATGTACTAACGTGATTTTCGCAACGCAGAAATGTTAGTCAATTTCGTATATTGTATATTGTACATTATATTTTATGATTTTCAATAAAAAAATTCTGTTTTTTCGAAACAGAATTTTTTTAACTTATTAATTTTGCGGATTATAGAGGGATGACCTCCGCTTTTTCTGTATTCCAATGTACTTCTTTCATGAAGAGTTCTAATTCAGCTGAAGCACCGTTTCTAAACAGTTCCATCATCTTTCTATGTTCGTTGTTTGTTTGTGTAAGTCTTTTCGTTGTTAATTCGGGCTCAGCAGAACCATCAAAATTCTTCAAAAACTTCTTTTCTAATTGAAGCAAAAGATTTACAAGACTTTTGTTTGGACAGATGGATAGATAGACATTATGAAAAGCTTCCTGCATTTTATGATACATGGAGAAATTCCCTGTATTAATGGCCAAATCAATACTCTGGATATAGAATTCCATTTCTTTCATATGTTTCTCAGTTAATAATGGGGTGGCAAGTGAAGCAGCCAAGCCATCCAATGCACCAATGATAAAGAAGGTTTCTTTCGCTTCTTCCTTTGAAAGATTTTTTATAATAAATCCTTTTCTTGGTATGTTTTCTAATAACCCTTCCGAAGAAAGCTGTATGAGTGCCTCTCTAACCGGTGTCCTACTAACTTTCAAAGCCTCGCTGATCGCATTTTCATTAACTTTACTTCTAGAAATCAGCGTTCCATTGTTGATTTGCTCTACGATATAGTTATATACATGGTCCTTTAACGATAAATAATTATTCATATAATAACCCCAATGTCTTTTTTATATTCTATTATATATATTATTTTTCGGAAACTCAATTTCTAAGTGGAATATATAGGGAAAATAAGAACGGTGTGATGGCGAATATTTGGTCATTTAAAAGAGTTTTGCAGAGATAAAATATACAGGCTGAAGAAGAAAAGATTTGAATTATATAGGCGGCACTTAATAAATAGAATGCTCTTCCAACACCGCTTTATTGCTACGACTCACACTTGTCGCTCCTTCGCTAGATTTGTTCGTTATATTGGTGAGGTATACGACCTAGTTAATTCTAAATAAATAGTGCCAAATATATAATCTAATTCAAATTAAGATGAGCATGTAATAGAAAAATGGATAAGTTTTTATTACCATAATTTTGACCACTAAAAGTATAGAATACTGTATTTTCTTGTAGAAACGAAAATGTTGAAAACCTTGCAAATAGTGATCTAAAGTCGTTATAGAGTTTTAGATAGTCATGTAAAGTTAAGAATGAAAGGGGATGTATGATGTAAATAGAAATAAACCCCTAAGGTCTTGATTTATCAAGTTCTTAGGGGATATTTATTTACGAAATGATAGAAAAAGGTTGCCTAGTTCTTTGGTGATTCGGATTTGATTCAGAAACAGGCATTTGAATTTTTTTTTGCAGTGAGAGATGCGGAAATAGCACAAGTTATGGATTGGCAGCGTATTTACTACTTGTACCTTTATCGTTTAGTGAAGGTGTTTTTTAGTAACTCAAGGCTTACTAGATAACATCAACAACAGCAGGGGTATATTCTTTGCTGATATTGTTATTGTTATTTTTATTGTTATCGTGATTGCTATCGACACCAATACCGCTTTGACCTTCGTTAAGGTTACCATTAAAGTTACCATCATTATCATGAATGTTGATGGTGAAATTCGTATTATAAACTTCGTTTATCCACCCATATTGAAGTGAGTGATTTTCTATAGCCGATTTTGCTCCTGCGCTAGGAGAACTTTCACGCGAATTATTGTAACCGTGTGGTTGTATACTAGCCGCGTCAACTGCTTTGAATGGTCCAAGCTGCTGAAAATTACCTCCACAACAGAAACCTTGTTTAAATTTAGTAGAATTCATATATATCACCTCCTTTCTTAACTATCATATTCAAAGCAGTTGTCAGGCGGACGGGCTATCGACTACTTGTCTATCGCAACTTTTAATTTTTTTTATAGTAATGTAGATTTTTCGGAACATCTTTGTAATCGCCAAAAAGATGCCTCGAATAGCTGAATGTCGCTATTCGAGGCACCTTATGATTTTTGAATCCAAAAAAACAGCCACCTTAGACTTAGTGTCAAGGCAACTGTTTTAAATAGGGTACCCCATTTGGTGATTCTAAATACATTATCTAAATAGGAATTAATGCTTCTTACGAAAGAAGTTGAAAAGCCAAAATGGCTTTTTATTTTTATGTTGCTGTCGTTTCATTTCAGTTTCATTTGGAGCATTTACCGCCTCGATTACAGCTAGGTCATTTACTTCATCGGAAATCTCAATAGGCGCATTGTCCATCTCGATTAGAGCTACATTATTTACTTCATCTAAAATCGTAATAGGTGCATTGTCCACCTCGATTAGAGCTACATTATTTACTTCATCTAAAATCGTAATAGGCGCATTGTCTACCTCGATTAGAGCTACATTATTTACTTCATCTAAAATCGTAATAGGCACATTGTCCATCTCGATTAGAGCTACATTATTTACTTCATCTGAAATCGTAATAGGCGCATTGTCCATCTCGATTAGAGCTACATTATTTACTTCATCTGAAATCGTAATAGGCGCATTGTCTACCTCGATTAGAGCTACATTATTAACTCCATCGGAATTCTCAATTGACTCAACGTCCACCTCGATTGGAGCTACATTAGGAACTTCATTGGAAATCTCAATTGGTTCATTGGTCACCTCGATAAGAGCTACATTATTCACTTCTTCAGCATACTCTCTCACCGTTTCGTTTTTACTAGAAAAGTTAGTAGTTAAAGCTTGAGCGGAATTGTCGTTGACTCTCATTGGAATTACTTGTTTTTTAGAGAACTTACTAAGATGAATTACTGATGTAATAGGAGCATTTCTATATCGACCATTATATAGTTGGTTAGGATTAATGCCGGTCGATGGGAAACCTGTATTTTGAAATTGCTGCTCTTCTGGATACTTCATCTGAATAGCGTGGCTTGTGATAGGTGGTTCTTCCTTGAGGCTATTGATCTTCGTTAAAAGATTTTGTAGTTGTTTAAAAGATGGTGGACCATTTGAATGTTGAATTGAAGAAATGGATGTTTGGTCTTTTGTTTGCGTAGTTTCTTCTATAAGATTTCCCACTCTTACATCACTTGTGGAAATGTTTGCGAGATTTTGTGTGTCGGCCGGTGCATCAATGTGTTCTATAAAATCATTACTACTATTATTAGCTATTTTATTGATAATTAATGAAATGTCTTGATTCAACTCTTCAACAGTTTGGTTAAGAGAAGTAATCTGAACCGAAAAGTTTTTTACTTGCTGCTCATGCGCCTCGATTTGTGTACTTTGTTTTTCATTCAATTTTTCTATTACCCCTTCTAAATTTGAGATTTGTGTTGTAAACCCCTTAAATTCACTGTTTTTGTAAAGATAGTCGTCAATTGAATTTCCTGTTTTCAATGTAGTTAAGGTGTCTTTATACATTGCGACTTTCTGCTTCAGTTTTTCAATATCATGAGCGGTGTACAACTTAGAATCTCCCATCGCTTTTCACCCCTTTGCAGTTCATTCCATTCTATTCTATTAATGATGTTTTCATTGCGTGATGAATTGTCACTTTCAGCCACTGAATAATATATGAATAAGAGCTGGATTCTCGCAGGATGATATCCTTCCTGCAATAATAATTTATTATCAATTACTCCTTAGCTCTTCCAAAATCTGTTCAATTTAATAAATATCTCGATAAGTCATTTCTTTGCCTATACACACATTTTTTCACATCATATGCTACCAAAGAAAGATAAAAAAATTTGGAGGTGTCTGCAAAGTGCAAGAAAAAAAACATTGTGATGGGAAAGAACTAATTTGTATAAATGTCGACAAGGTTTATGATTGGATTGTTAAAGAAAAGTCGTTTGATGTTAATTTTCCTTCAGGGAAAGAGTTTCTTTTTACCCCTACGAATATGGTACCGAAAGAAGATTACAAATTCAGTGGGTTTAATCATGCGACCGTTACATGTGAAGTGACTCCTGATAGGCATCATCCAGTTGTCATCCTAGGACGTGAAGATCGTCCGTTTTGTATTGATGGAAAGAACGTTATACTTCAGCAGCTCAATATTCGTAAGAACTTTGTGATAACCCTTACTGTAACTTTAGCAGATGGAACGGTGTTGACTAGCAAATCTCCCGAAAATGAGTATTTCAACTCAGATCTAGCGTTTTCACGTTGTGAGCAAGTTACATTATGTGCTCCAGAAGGAACAGACGTTGAAATAACGTTCACGAATCTAGATTGTTTCGTGTGTACTACTGGGAGACTTGAGGGAGAAAGCCATAGTCCATTTGATGGTGGGATCAAATTCTCAAATCTATCTATCTCAATAGATACATGCCAAAGCATCCAATCAACATTCCCAGTTACTGTTGAGTTTTTAGCTGATTACTGTGAACCAAGAGACGATTTACCAATTGCTAGCCCTGGACCAATGCGTCCGCAACAATGCTCTGTTGTTTTCCCTGATGATGGCCACGGGCATTGCTGTCACTAATATCAGTTATTGGTGATAATGGTTAAGCAAAAAACATATCTTAAAGGGAGGGAATTCCTCTCTTTATTTTTTTTTTAGGAAAAGGGGTAGGGAATGGTGGGACACAATAGTAATGATGTGGAGGCAAAGATTAAGAAGCTCCAACATCAAACGGAATCATACTTGTCTGAAATTAAAAAAATGGTAGGTGAGCTCAATGAACCTGCGAGAACGAATATAATAAGCTATTTTACTTATTCATTAAACATCTCTCACGACCCGGAACAAGAGAGCCTATGTGTCGGGTCATACCATATACATAATTTAGGTAACCAGCCAATCACAAATCCTTCTGTATGCATAAAAGTATCTAAAGAGTCTTCCTTCTCCTTTTCAGGGAGGTACGTTTATGCGGATTTTAAGCAGTCATTGAAAGTGGCTGATGGATGGTTACGTACAAATGAAAAAACGAATAAAGAGGAATTTTGGCTCAAACCATTAGGGAAAGCATCCATTGAACCTAATGAGACCATTTCATTTTCAAACTTCCAGATTACATGGTCTCCAAAAGAATCCTACGCGGGTAGTATTTTGGGATATACGTATAGTGATCAACTGGAAGATGGAATTGCTGTGATTAATCCCATCAATCTTAATGGAACTGTGCATAAACAGGGGGATGAAAATGAGTGATTTAGATGGAAAAGATCAAGAATTAGTTATGAAGCACATCATTCATCAATTTATGGAAAATCAGCTGAATGTACTAAAAGAGGATAAACTGGAAACCAATAATAGCTTTGTGTTTTTAGAGAATAGCACATTGAATATGCTGATTCTCTCTCTGTTTATGAACGGACAACGTAGAACCGGTGGAGATGTGAATGAGGATTCTCAAATGAAGATTTTAGAGGAACTTGACCATATAATTGCAGATAGCAAAAAGGGATTTGAAGAGATTATTGCTTTGTTAAAAGAAATATGACAGTGGCAAGCGGAGAAGTCAGACTGACGACGAAGCTACCTGGCTTATGGCGGGTGGTATCCCTTAAGCACCAAAGCGTTTATCAATAGAGTCATTCTATTAAACCTAATTTAGTGTAGATTTTGCTTGAGGAGTATCTATGGGAGGAGGACTGACGTGAATAGTGAAAACACTAAAAGCAATGATCCTCTACAACTTCAACAAATGATCATCTTTTTAAAGGCGGAACTAGCTAAATATAAATACGAAGTTAAAAAATATAAAGATAGCTATCACTATTCAATAATAGAAAACCTTGAGCAAGAAAATAGTCAATTAACAAATGAAAAAAACGAACTAACTGAAGAGCTATATAAGTTAAATCAAGAATTAGAAAAGCAGACTAATGATTATAAAAAAAGCGCCCTATTACTAGAGATGAATGGGAAAAGATACACCACTTCTATTAATACTTTATGGAAAACAAAAACTGATGTACAGCCGATAAACAAACAGTTGACCGAAGTTGTTAAAAAATTGGAAGATGGGGTTAATACCAATCAATATTGGTACAGGAAACATGATAGGCAAGTTTCTTCTTTTCATAAAAAACTTGCTGATAATAAAACGACTATAAAACAGCTCGAATATAAACTTTTTGAACTCATTCAAGAAACAAATAAACAAGTGCATTCCAAAATAGAAAAATTAGATAGTACGATAAAAGAGCGCACCGAGTCTGAGGAAATGAGACAGCTTTTACTACAAGAAATAGAAGGGAAAAATAATGCTATATGGAAGCTCCAACATGAAATTGTGAAGTTGAAAGAACAAAATACAAAGCAGAGTGACGCTATTAGAGTACTTGAAGAAAGCCTGAATCAGAAGAGTGAAGGTCATGTAGGTCTTGACTCATTCTCTTTAACAAGTACACCTACTATTGATATTGAGACCCTCACGCAATTGGACCAACAAATAAAAGAGCTATTGGTCAAATCGTTAGATTACGAATTAAAGTTGGATGCCAAATTACTCATTATCAATTCTTTGGAGCATAAGTTAGATCAGCTTAGTGTAGAAATTGATGGTATAAAGGTCTTCAATGTTGGGAATCGTGTTCTAGAGAGGAGACGTGAGAATTGACCTTTCTTGAATCTGCACCAGTAGCGAGTGTAGTAAAGCTCCCACTAATTGAAGATAAACTTTATCTAAAACTCAATAGGATCAATCATGAGGCTCAAACTTTTTTCGGAAAGTACTGAGCCTCTTTTGTTATGTTCAATTATAGCCAAAGAACATACTATCAATTTAGTTTTCACTGTCCAGCCTTCAGTAAAAGTATCTCTCATGAAAATGGAAGGAAACTCTCGTATTAAAATTAACACAAAGTTGATTAACCAAAATTAGCCGGAAAACAATTTAATCAAACACTAGGCGTCTCGAGTACAGTTGCTTTAGAATGCTTTGGTTTGAATGACTCCATAAAAGTAGCGAGATATCTTGATCTATAGAGATGCGACTTCGTCGCGTCCCTATAGATTTTTTCGGTAATCGTATGGTGGTCGTTCATCCTTCGCTCTCCAAAGGCATAGGTACACGAAATGCTTAGGTTTTTTGGAACGAAGGAATGATGGCTTCCAATTATGGATAGAAGCAGCCACACATGCCCCTCGAGGAATGAATTGCAATTCCTCTTAAAACTGTCGTGACTATTTCGCCGATAGCGAGCCGGAATTGGTCCAGTGAAAAAACGAGCTTATCAAGCCCTTCTCACCAGTATCTTATGCAGAAAAATGGTTAAACAACAGATATAAATAATAAGAAAGTATAAGTTTTTTGACACGGAATAATGTTTAGGTTTCAGACGCCGAACGATGGGGTCATAAATAAGCTGGGAAGGATTAAGCAGCATCCTTCCCAGGCAAATAGTGCCGTTTAACAGGTTCGTCTTTTGCTTTTCTTGATTTCCATATAAGCGTTTACATTTTAACGGATTTGAACTAATATACTTGTATACAAGTATATCGACCTTCAGGTGAGGAAGTGAGCATATGAGCGAAATAAAGGAATTATTATATCCTTCGAAATGGATTGCAAACGCTTCCACTGGAGTACGCTTAGCATGTGAAGTTAGAATGCGGATAATTTCGGGCATAATAGAGAAGGGTACCATTTTATCGGAAAATAAATTAGCAATGGAATTTGAAGTAAGCCGTTCCCCTATCCGCGAAGCGCTAAAAATATTGGCTTCAGAAAACATTATTCGATTAGAAAGAATGGGCGCAGTAGTTGTTGGTCTAACTGAACAGGATATCAAGGAAATTTATGATGTACGTTTACTCATAGAAACCTTTGTTTATGAACGGATTGTACAAATAGACACTAGTGAACTAGTGAGAGAACTAAGTAAAATCCATGAAATGATGGAAGTCGCCATTAAATACAGAGATGCTGATGAATTCTCTTATCAAGATGTGTTATTTCATGAAACAATTATTCGCTCGATTAATCATTCATACATCATGTTGATTTGGAATAACACGAAACCTGTTATGGAAAGTTTAATTCTTTTATCAATGCGAATGCGTTTAAAGGAGAAATACGAAGATTTTCCTCGTATCTTGAAAAATCATAAAGTTTACATTGAAGCTATTAAAATAAAAGATAGAGATATCATGATTCAAGCTTTGCACCAAAACTTCGATGATGTCCAAGGTAAAGTGGAAGACCTTTGGATGTCGCAACAAATGCTCACTAAAGGAAGAGAGTGATAGAGATGACGTACTATATGTTAGGAGTAGATATAGGGACAACGAGTACGAAAGCCGTTTTATTTACTGAAAAAGGTGAAATTGTTCAGCAAGATAATATAGGTTATCCGCTTTACACACCAGATATTTCGACAGCAGAACAGAATCCTGAAGAAATATTTCAGGCTGTCTTACAAGTCATCTCGAATGTTATGGGACATTCCAAAATATCACCAAAAGATTTATCGTTTATTTCATTTAGTAGTGCGATGCATAGTGTTATTGCGATGGATGAAAATGATCAGCCGCTGACGCAGTGTATCACTTGGGCGGATAATCGAAGTGAAGCTTGGACTAGAAAAATAAAAGAAGAGTTAAATGGGCATGAAGTATACAGGCGGACAGGAACACCTATTCATCCCATGTCACCATTAAGTAAAATTGCTTGGATTGTGCATGATTGTCCTGAGATAGCGACCAAAGCTAAAAAATATATAGGTATTAAAGAATTCATTTTCAAGAAATTCTTTAATCGATATGTAGTAGATCATTCTCTGGCATCAGCAATGGGTATGATGAATTTAGAAAAATTGGAGTGGGATGAAGAAGCATTGGAAATCGCCGGTGTTACCCAAGAACAATTATCTGAGCTCGTGCCGACAACCGAGATTTTTAAAAATTGTAATTCGGATATAGCAACAAAGATTGGCATTGATCCACAAACTGCGTTTGTCATTGGTGCAAGTGATGGAGTACTTTCTAATATAGGTGTGAATGCAATTGGTAAGGGGGAAGTAGCGGTAACGATTGGTACTAGTGGCGCAATCCGAACGGTTATTGACCAGCCTCGAACAGATGAAAAAGGACGAATATTTTGCTATGCATTAACTGAAAAGCATTGGGTCATTGGTGGTCCAGTAAACAATGGTGGAATGGTGCTCCGCTGGATTAGAGATGAATTTGCATCATCAGAAGTAGAAACGGCGAAAAGGCTAGGTATTGATCCGTATGAAGTGCTAACGAAGATTGCTGAACGTGTAAGACCAGGTTCGGATGGTTTGTTATTTCATCCGTACCTAGCAGGTGAACGTGCACCATTGTGGAATCCTGACGTGCGCGGCTCATTCTTTGGTTTAACTATGTCGCATAAGAAAGAGCATATGATTCGGGCGGCTCTTGAAGGTGTGATTTACAATTTGTACACAGTATTCTTAGCGTTAACTGAGGTTATGAATGAACCAGTTACTCGAATTCAAGCTACTGGCGGTTTCGCAAGATCAGATGTTTGGCGCCAAATGATGGCCGATATATTCGACTTGGAAGTAATTGTGCCGGAAAGTTATGAAAGTTCATGTCTAGGTGCTTGCATATTAGGGCTCTATGCTACAGGGAAAGTCGAATCATTCGATGTTGTTTCTGAAATGATTGGCAGCACTTATAAGCACACACCTATAGAATCTGATGTACAAGAATACCGGAAACTATTTCCTATATTCATAAATTTATCGAGGGTTTTGGAAAAAGAATATGCAAGTATTGCAAGTTATCAAAGAAGCTTAATTAAAAAGTAATAGAGAAATTTAGGAGGAATTGTTTTGCCGTTAGTCATTGTATCAATAGGTATAGTTGCGTTACTTGTTTTAATCATGTGGTTCAAATTAAACACTTTTGTTTCTTTAATCATTGTCTCTTTCGGTGTGGCACTAGCTTTAGGCATGCCACTAGATAGCATTGTTTCTTCTATTGAAGCTGGACTAGGGGGAACACTTGGCCATTTAGCGCTAATCTTTGGACTTGGCGCTATGTTGGGTAGGTTAATTGCAGATGCAGGGGGAGCGCAACGTATTGCGATGACCCTCATCGACAAGTTCGGAGAAAGAAATATTCAATGGGCTGTTGTAGTTGCTTCATTCATTATTGGTATTGCCTTATTCTTCGAGGTAGGGTTAGTGCTATTAATTCCAATCGTATTTACCATTTCGAAACAATTAAAGGTCTCTATTTTATACTTAGGAATTCCTATGGCTGCGGCCTTATCCGTGACGCACGGTTTCTTACCACCGCATCCGGGACCAACAGTTATTGCCGGAGAATATGGTGCAAACATTGGTGAAGTTCTACTTTACGGTTTTATTATCTCTATTCCGACTGTAATTATAGCGGGCCCTTTATTCACGAAGCTTGCTAAAAAGCTAGTACCTGATTCGTTCAATAGAACTGGTGATATTGCATCTTTAGGAGAACAAAAAACATTTAAAATGGAAGATACTCCCGGTTTTGGTATCAGTGTGTTTACAGCAATGTTTCCTGTTATTTTAATGTCTATAGCCACGGTTGTTTCGATGGTTCAGAAGACAATGGATATTACAGATAATAAGTTATTTGAAGTTGTTCGTTTTGTAGGTAATGCCTCTACAGCTATGGTGTTATCACTATTGCTTGCAATTTTCACAATGGGATTGGCAAGAAATATTCCAATGAAAACCGTTATGAATTCTTGTGGGATAGCCATTACAAATATTGGGATGCTACTGTTAATTATTGGTGGCGGTGGGGCTTTTAAACAAGTGCTCATCGATGGTGGTGTTGGTGACTATGTAGCGGAGTTATTCAGCGGGACCTCATTATCACCTATTTTACTTGCATGGATCATCGCAGCTATATTAAGGATTGCATTAGGTTCAGCAACTGTAGCTGCTTTAACAACAGCTGGCCTGGTTATTCCTATGTTGGGTACATCTGATGTGAATTTAGCGCTGGTCGTACTTGCAACTGGAGCAGGTAGTCTAATTGCATCGCATGTGAATGATGCCGGCTTTTGGATGTTTAAGGAGTTCTTTGGTTTGACCCTGAAAGAAACATTCGCAACATGGACATTGCTTGAAACGATTATTTCGGTAGCTGGGTTAGTGTTTATTCTATTATTGAGTTTAATCGTATAAAAAATGTGGGAATCTAATGTTACATTGAGGGCAGTGGTTAATGGCCTCACTTTTATTGTGCATTGGTTATGCAATCAGTTCTGAAAAAGGATCATCTTGCAGAAGTGACCTATTGGCGGCTTAATGGAACTTGTTAATATTAGATGGGGCTAGAGGAACGTGAATTTCTATATGAAAAGTGACAAAAGGCTGATTAAATAACGAGTAATAGTCTGAATCGGCGGAACAAATTAATTACTTCCGAGAAAGTTGTTGCTAATTTTCCGACAATCGTGTAAAGTCTGTAATAACGTAACTAAACAAATCCAATTTAATAGTTTTTCTTATCTAGAGAGGTATAGGGACTGGCCCGATGACACCTCAGCAACCGCCATTTTGTGGCATGGTGCTAATTCCAGCAAGTCGATAATCCGACTTGGAAGATGAGGAGAAGACTTATTCAGATTCAGAGTCTACTTCCTTTATGTAAAACAGGAAGAGGCTCTTTTTGTTTTACTGAAAATTTCCGATTGGTAGCAAATTTTAAATAACAAGGAAAATGGTTTATCGAAAGGGGCAAGTGATGTCAGTGAATTTATTAGAGACTATGAAAGAACGCATTTTGATTGGTGATGGGGCGATGGGAACTCTTCTTTATTCACACGGGGTGGATCTTTGTTTTGAGGAGATGAATTTGACACATCCTGATCAAGTACTTCACATTCATCAGGCCTATATAGAGGCAGGCGCGGATATCATACAAACAAATACGTATGGTGCAAATTATATCAAGTTAGCACGTTATGGTTTGGAGGACAGTGTAAAAAAGATAAACAAAGCAGCAGTCCAACTTGCAAAAAAAGCTGCGGGTAAGAATACGTTCATTCTTGGGACAATTGGGGGTATTCATGGTTCTCGAACATCCATTGGAACAAAGGAAGAAATCAAGCGTAGCTTTAGAGAACAATTGTATTGCCTACTTCTTGAGGGGGTAGATGGTCTACTTTTAGAAACCTATTATGATTTTGATGAATTAACAACTGTACTAAAAATTGCGCGGGAGGAGACAGATATCCCGATTATTACGAACGTTTCGATGCATGAGGCGGGGGTACTTCAAAATGGTTTGGAGCTTGCGGATGCTTTGCAGCAGTTAGAGGAATTGGGTGCGGATATCGTAGGTGTCAACTGCCGCTTAGGTCCCCATCATATGCTGGAGTCTTTAGAAACGGTTCCATTGATGAAGCGAGCATTACTGTCGGTGTATCCGAATGCTAGTTATCCGGGATATAAGGATGGGAAATTATTTTACGAAAATGAGCCTGAATATTTCGAAAGGTTCGCTATGAACTTTCGAAGGGAAGGGGCTAGTTTAATAGGTGGATGTTGTGGAACTACACCAGAACATATTCGTGCACTTGTGAAAGGACTTACAAATCGTGAGCCGATTCAAGAGAAATTTGTTGAAAAGAAGGAAGCGGAAGTTGAGATTATAGAGTCTACGCCAACGGAATCGAAACTGCCAACATTGCTTGAGACGGTGAAAAAAAGACATTCGATAATTGTTGAACTTGATGCGCCCAAACATTTAAATACGAGTCAGTTTTTTGAGGGGGCACAGGCGTTAAAGGATGCAGGTGTGGATGCTATTACATTGGCGGATAATTCACTGGCGACCCCAAGAATTTGTAATGCATCAATGGCATCACTTGTTAAACAAAATATTGGTGCAACGCCACTTGTCCACATTACATGTCGGGATCGCAATCTAATTGGATTGCAGTCACATCTCATGGGATTACACACATTGGGTATCACTGAGTTGTTGGCAATTACGGGAGATCCTACGAAAATCGGGGAATTTCCAGGAGCAACGTCTGTATTCGATATGACATCTTTTGAATTGATCCAACTGATCAAGCAATTCAATGAAGGCATTTCAAAGTCTGGTAAGTCATTGCAACAGAAAACGTCCTTTACGGTGGCGGCAGCCTTTAATCCGAACGTGCGGCACTTAGATCGTGCCGTGGAGAGATTAGAGAAAAAGATAGAAGCGGGAGCCGACTATTTTATTACCCAGCCAATCTATAGTACGGAAAAGATTATTGAAGTATATGAGGCGACAAAACATATTGAGGCGCCAATTTACATTGGAATTATGCCGCTGACCTCGTCGCAAAACGCTGAATTTCTACACAATGAGGTGCCGGGCATTAAGTTGACGGACCAAGTACGCGCAAGAATGGCTTTGTCTGATGGCAATCGTGAGCAGTCTACGAGAGAAGGTTTAGAGGTTTCCAAGGAATTGATTGACGTGGCGCTTGAGCATTTTCATGGCATCTATTTAATAACTCCCTTTATGCGCTATGACATGACTGTACATTTAACGGAGTATATACACAGTAAAGTGGACGCGATTGTAGCAGGGGAGGTGGTTCGGACCGAGAGCATTGTGTATTAAATTGGATGATAAAAAAATATAAAATAAAGGGGCTAACATACGATGGTAAAAGTGCAAAGTTCAATTAGTGGATATCCAAGAATTGGTGGGAAGCGCGAATGGAAAAGGGCGTTGGAAAGTTTCTGGAATGGATTAACTTCAGAAGAACAGTTACTGAAAACAACGGAAACGCTTCGTTTAGAAAGTCTGCAGAAGCAAAAAGAATTCGGTATTGATCTTATTCCGGTTGGCGATTTTTCATTATATGACCATGTACTGGACACATCCATTATGTTTGGTGTCGTACCAAAACGCTTCGAGTATGCGGGCGGAAAAGTACCTTTGGAAACGTATTTTGCCATTGCTCGTGGAACTAAAGATGCGGTGGCTTCAGAAATGACGAAATGGTTTAATACAAATTATCATTATATTGTTCCGGAACTTGAAGGTGTAACACCGAAACTAGTAGAGAACCGTCCACTTGCTTTTTATAAAGAAGCAAAAGAAAAGTTGGGTATTGACGGAAAGCCTGTTATATTGGGTCCAGTTACATATATTAAACTGGCAAAATCTTTCGGTGAAGAGAATTTCTCTACTTTATTGCAACAGTTTACACCGTTGTATATTGAAGTATTGAAAGAGCTTGTAGAGGCAGGCGCTGAGTGGGTTCAGATTGATGAGCCGATTCTTACAAGTAAGTTGTCGGGAGAGGATTTCCAACATATGCAGCAGGCGTACGTAGCAATTCATGAAGCTGTGCCACAATTAAAGATTATCCTACAGACGTATTTTGAAAAAGTTGCTAATTATGAAGCGGTTGTTGCGTTGCCAGTACACGGATTCGGTCTGGACTTTGTTCATGGTGATTCGCTTGAATTGCTACAGCAATACGGATTTCCTCAAGACAAAGTACTTGCAGCTGGTGTCATTGACGGCCGAAATGTGTGGCGAGCGGATCTAGATAAAAAAGTAACGCTATTAGAAGAAATACAGTCACATGTTGATAAAAGTCGCTTGATTGTTCAACCTTCCTCTTCACTTCTTCATGTTCCTGTCAGTACGGAAACGGAAGAGAAATTGGATCCAATCATTAAAGGTGGGCTGTCTTTCGCTGATCAGAAGCTTGCTGAAATTGTACTTCTTAGTAGAGGGATTCATGATGGGACTGAAACGATTGCAACTGGACTTGAGGAGAGCAGAAATGCACTTGCCCGTCTAAATAACTCTAAGTATCGACAAAATGTTGAAGTGAAGGAATCGATTGAAAATCTAACTGAGCAAGATGTAAATCGTTCATTGCCATTTGCAGAACGAATTATCGAGCAGCAAAAACGTTTTAATTTACCTCTTCTGCCGACAACGACAATCGGGAGTTTACCGCAGACGCCAGAAGTAAGACAGACAAGATCTAAATGGCGAAAAGGGGAAATTACAACTCAGGCCTACGAGCAATTTATCAAAGATCAGATTGACAAATGGATTGAGATTCAAGAAGACATCGGCATTGATGTTTTAGTTCATGGTGAATTTGAACGAACAGATATGGTTGAATACTTCGGTGAAAAGTTCGAAGGATTTGCTGTTTCACAGTTTGGCTGGGTTCAGTCATATGGTTCGCGTTGTGTCAAACCACCACTCATTTTAGGAGATGTTGCGTTTAGTGATCCAATTACTGTGAAAGAGAGTGTCTATGCACAAACGTTAACGACGAAACCTGTAAAAGGCATGCTGACAGGCCCTGTAACGATTTTGAATTGGTCCTTTGTACGAGATGACATTCCACGTTTCGACGTATTGAACCAAATTGCATTTGCACTCCGTAAAGAAATTGAAGAGCTTGAAAAGAACGGTATTCGTATGATTCAAGTAGATGAGCCTGCGCTTCGAGAAGGTTTACCGTTGGATCAAGAAAAACGTGAAGGCTATTTAGATGCTGCTGTCTATGCATTCAAACTGGCAACTTCATCTGTTGAAAACGATACGCAAATTCACACACATATGTGCTACTCAGATTTCAGTGGTATTATCAAATCCATTAGCGCGTTGGATGCAGATGTTATTTCAATTGAAACATCAAGAAGCCATGGCGAAATTATCGCTGCATTCGAGAATAATACGTATGATAAAGAAATTGGTCTAGGCGTTTATGACATCCACAGCCCACGTGTTCCAAGTAAGGAAGAAATGAAACAAAATATTAATCGTGCACTCAAAACCATTAATCCGAAACAATTTTGGATTAATCCGGATTGCGGCTTGAAAACAAGAAAAGAAGAAGAGACGATTGACGCTTTGAAGATAATGGTGGAGGCGGCTATAGAGGTTAGAGAAAGTCAATTAGCTACACTTAAGAATTAATTAATATAAGTAAGCCTTCGATATAAGAAAGGCATCTCCCCATTTATCAAAGATGGTGGAGATGCTTTTTTATTGTGTGGGAGATTATCGAGCCGTGGATAAGTTGCGAAGGGGAATACTTCAGGCCCAGACTTCGGATGAAAGACGTTCGGTTGCTGTGAGTTATAGATATAATCGGTCGAACGAAATTTATGATCGGTTGTCGAGGAGATATGATTGGCCTAGCGAAATTAATGATCGGTTGTCGAGGAGATATAATCGGTCGAGCGGAATTAATGATTGGTTGTCGAGGAGATATGATCGGTCGTGTGTAGTGTATGATTCGTCCCAATAGTATCCTTTAGTATACTATGCCACTCTCGAGTGCGTACTTCCTAATATGATTTATATATGTATAATTAGTGTAGAAAGCAAAATTAAAATTACATACAATAGAGGAGTTTTATAACATGGCAATTAAAGTTAAGGCAATTATCGGTAGTACAAGTTCAACTTCATTCAACCTGAAGTTAGTTGAGCATATGAGAAGTCGTTATGCAGATCAATTAGACATCACACCTGTCTTTATCAATGACCTTGAAATGTTTTCAGTTGATATAGAAAGTAACCCACCCGCGAGCGTAGTGGATTTTAAAAATACAGTTAAAGATTCAGATGCTGTATTATTTGCAGTTCCTGAATATAACTTCTCTATTCCAGGCGCATTAAAAAATGCAATTGACTGGTTATCACGTGGTGGCGATTTCACACTTCAAAACAAACCTGGCTTCATTGTAGGGTCGTCTATGGGAGCATTCGGAAGTATCCGTGCGCAACTACATTTAAGAGAAATCCTATCAAACCCGGCACTAGCACCTGCCTTACTACCAGGTAACGAAGTATATATCGGTTCTGTTCACGAAAAAATGAACGAAGCTGGCGAACTTACTGATAAAGCCACAATCGATTTCCTGGATTCAGTAGTTTATAACTTTATTGAGTTCTATAATAAAACAAATGTTGCAGTTAAGGCTTAAGAAATCTATGGATAAATCAAAACAGACATTCTCTTGGAGAGTGTCTGTTTTTGATTTAACCATTAGAATGCGTCGCTGGTATTCTGGTTATTTCTTTTCATTTGAATATGTGTGGCGTGATCGGTGCCCCATTCGTGCATAACTGCTAAGACAGGCTGTAAGCTTTTTCCGTATTCCGAAATAGAATACTCAACTTTCGGGGGAACCTGTGGATAGATGACTCTGTTAATAATATCTTCATCTTCTAATTCCCTTAATTGTTTGGTTAACATTTTTTGAGTAATGTCGGGCATCAATCTTTTTAATTCACTAAATCTTTGTGTACCTTCAGTAAATAAGTGCAGTAAAATAATCGGTTTCCATTTACCAACTAAGATACCTAAAGCTTCGTCAACTTTACATAGTTCAGGTATTATCCCCATAGTAACCTCCAATAGTATCCTTTTGTATACTATAGCACTTTAAAGTGTGTACTTCACATTTATAATGATTTAATCCATAATAACATATATAGGGAACTATTACTATGCGTAAAAAATATAGCACTATGTATTAAAATGAAGCATCCTATTGAATCCGCTACGCCTTATAGTGTCCAGTAAATGGACACTATAAGGCGCCTTCGCTCAGTTTATATAGGTATACATTTGTTCAACATAGGTATTTTAAAATACAAAAGGAGGATTTTATCATGAATAATAAACAAATCTTATCAAGAGGAATCAGAAGTGTGAGGAACGTAGTTTATCAGGAACACTCGCCAACTCATAAAGTAGGATTGGTCATTGAACCGGGAAACTGGGAAGACTCTGATCCATTTCTATTGATGGCTGAAGACTTTTTCGTGCGTGGAACATTTGGCATGCATCCGCATCGTGGTATTGAAACCGTTACGTACGTGATTGACGGGAAGCTAGAGCATATGGACAATAAGACCGGTGGTGGAGAATTATTACCAGGGGATGTCCAATGGATGACAGCAGGAAAAGGACTCATTCATACTGAGGATCCTGCCGTTGGGGAAACGGTTCAATCCCTACAATTATGGGTCAATCTTCCAAGTGATAAAAAGATGACAGAACCACGTTATCAGAACATGCGTGCACAAGATATGCCAGTCATTCATGAAGAGGGGGCAACAATTCGTGTCTTTTCCGGATCATCGAATGGTGTTACGGCTGACACGAAAAATCATGTGCCTATTACGATGGTCGAGTTGATAGTTGAAGCGGGTAGCACTGTCACACAAGACCTCCCCGGCAGTTACAATGGATTTCTCTATATAATAGAAGGAACTGGGACATTCGGCAGTAAAAGCACGAAGGGGAAGAAGGGGCAGGTGCTCTGGTTGGAACGTGCAACAAATGTCGAACAGACTGAAGTGAAGATTCACGCAGAAGAGAAAATGCATATCATGTTATATGCAGGTCAGCCTGTTAGAGAAAAGGTAGTAGCACGTGGCCCGTTTGTGATGAATTCAGAAGAAGAGATTGTGCAGGCCTATAAAGATTACAGAGAAGGCAGATTCGAGTGAATATGCAGGGGTCAATTTATCGCAGAATCACAAAGTATGAAATATTCTAATAGATTTGATATGCTTTTAATGAAATAAAAGAATGGGAGTTGCTGTTATGGGAAGTAAGATAGAACAAGTAGCGCGTTTTAAAGAAGCAATGGGGAATTATCCGACGGGAGTTACTGTCGTTACAGCATTTGATGCGGATAAAAAACCGATGGGGCTAACGGTCAATTCATTTGCATCCGTATCATTAGAACCTTTACTCATTTTATGGTCCATTGATAAAAGAGTATCTACCTATAGTGACTTTCTAGACGCTGAAAAGTTTTCAGTAAATATCTTAGCAGCAGATCAAAGCGAGTTATGTACGTTATTCTCTAGCAGGGTTGCTGATCGATTTAGCCAATGCGATTGGAAAGAGTCGGATTTAAATCTACCAGTACTGTCAAATTCGCTTGCAGTTTTACAATGCAAAACGTTTCAACAAATTGAAGCTGGGGATCATACGATATTCATAGGTGAAGTGTTAGATATTCAGAATGAAAATAAAGAACCGCTTCTGTATCACCGAAGAAACATAGGTGCAATTCCGGAGGCGTTTTATAGCTAACAAAATCTGTATAATCTTCGGCGTAAACAGGCGTGTCATCAGTTCATACTACTGATGACACGCCTTTTTTTTCTTAGAAGATAAGAAAGGATAAGATTTTTCACTTGGAGTGGTGTCTAGAGTTACTTCCAAACGTCTTGCGCGATATTTACAACATGGCGAACTTTTTTCCATTGTTGTTCTTCAGATAACTGATTACCTTCTTCTGTTGAAGCGAAGCCGCATTGTGGGCTTAAACATAGTTGGTCCAAAGAAACATACTTTGTGGCCTCTGCTACTCTTGCTTTAACTTGTTCAGGGGCCTCTAGTGCTCCGAATTTAGAGGTGATCAAGCCCAATACGACGAAAAGGTCAGGGCGATTGACATGGCGTAGCGGTTCAAAGCTGCCGGAGCGTTCGTCATCAAATTCAAGGAAAAGGCCATCAACATCCAATCCGCCAAAAATTGTGTCGGATACTTCCTCGTAGCCGCCACTAGAAAAATAGGTCGATTTGAAGTTGCCGCGGCAAATATGCATTGTTACGAGCAAGTCGGCCGGCCTTTTCGCGATGGATTCATTGATTGCCCGTGCGGATAGTTGTACAAGTTTGTCAGGATCTTGGCCTTTCGCTTTCAACGTATCTCTTCCTTCTTCCGACAAGAAGGAAGCCCATGACGTGTCATCGATTTGAAGATAACGGCACCCCTCATCATAAAGTGCTTGAATTACATCTTGATAGGCAGTAACCAAGTCATTAAATAACTCTTCGTCACTTGTATAGATGCCTTCTTCGAATGTTGCTCTGTGGATCAGCATATTCGGACTTGGAATCGTGAATTTTGCGACCGCATCGCCTGCTACGCTTTTCAGGAACTTGAAGTGTTCAATCATGTAATGGTTGCTGAAGCCAATTTTCCCTGTCACTTTAATGCCATGCGCTCTCGTGACAACACCGTTGAATTGGAGCCCTTTATCTGTGTCGAAAAACTCAACGCCGTCAAAGCCGGAAAGGAAATCGAAGTGCCACCATTTACGACGGAATTCTCCGTCTGTCACAGATTTTAGCCCGACTTCTATTTGTTTGTTGACGAGCTTTGTGATTTCCTCGTCTTCGATTGTGCGTAATTCTTCAGCAGTGATTTCACCGTTATCTCTTTGTAAACGGGCCAGCTTTAGGCGCTCTGGTCTTAAAAAGCTACCGACGTGATCTGCTTTAAATGGTGCTTTCGTCAAAGTTTGTTCCACTACAGGTTTAGTCAAATTAAATTCCTTCTTTCAAATTTAATATTTTTTCTATAGAGGTGCTTAATTACGTATGGCAACTTTTTCATTTGCCTTTATCAAAGCTTGATCAAAATCGGCAATTAAGTCATCTACATGCTCGAGTCCGACAGAAAAGCGTAGCAGACCATCGGTAATACCGCGTTTCTCCCGTTCTTCTTTCGGCATGGCGGCATGAGACATCGTTGTAGGATAGGAAAGAATTGATTCAACTCCGCCGAGACTTACTGCAAAGACAGGGATCTGGACGTTTTCAACAAAAGCCTTGGCTGTTTCTCTATCCGGCAAACGGAAAGACAAAACAGCGCCGGGGCTTGTAGATTGTTTCGCGTGAATGGCGTGTCCTGGATGACTTGCTAACCCTGGGTAAAAAACTTCCTCCACTAACGAGTGATTATTCAAGTATGAAGCGATTTTCTTTGCCGATTCCGATGACTGCGTTAAACGAGCACCTAACGTTTTAATTCCTTGAATCAACGCGTAAGAATCTTGTGCGCCTAGAATAGATCCGAAAGAATTCTGAATGAATGCCAATTGATTGCCGAGTTCCTCATCCTTTGTCACTGCCAACCCGGCAATGATATCGCTATGTCCAGATAAAAACTTAGTAGCACTATGAACAACGACATCAACGCCAAGATCCAGTGGACGCTGATAAAGTGGCGACATGAATGTGTTGTCGAGAAACGTCAGACAGTCATTCGCTTTTGCAAGTTCAACAATAGCTTCAATATCTGTAATGCCCAAACGTGGATTGGATGGTGTTTCAATATAGATGACTTTTGTATTTGGGCGGATTGCACGTGCGGTTTCTTCTATATTCGCTAAATCTACAAAGGTATGGTCGATACCGAATTTTGGTAACACTTTTGTTACAAAGCGGTATGTCCCGCCATAGACATCCTCGGTAACAACGATATGGTCACCAGAAGAAAGGAGCATAAATGCAGATGAGATAGCAGCCATTCCGGAAGCAAATGCCAATCCGCGTGCACCGCCTTCCAGTGAGGCAATTGTATTTTCTAACGCATCTCTCGTTGGATTGCCCGAGCGGCTATAATCATACGGTCCAAAATCATCGAAGCTTTCTTGATGAAACGTTGAGGATAAGTAAATAGGGACGTTAACTGCGCCTGTTTTTTGCTCATAATCCCCACGCGTGGAAGCATGGATAATGGTCGTTTCCAATCGCTCTTTATTCCAACTCATAGCTGGAGCACCCCACTTTTCAATGTTGCAAACACTTGCTTCAAATCTGCGATCAAATCTTCAGCTTCTTCCACTCCGACAGAAAAACGTAAAAGTCGATCACAGACGCCACGGCGTATCCGTTCTTCACGTGGGATATCCGCGTGGGTTTGGGTTGCTGGGTAGGTAATGAAACTTTCTACACCACCTAGACTTTCTGCAAATGTTATGAGCTGTAAGTTTTCAAGGAATGGTCCGACCAATTCACTATCGTTCAGACGGAATGAAAGCATGCCGCCTTTCCCTGGATAGAGAACGTCTGTAACAAGTAATTCATTGTTTAAATAGTTCGCGATTATTTTTGCGTTTTCATCATGCTGCTTCATTCTCAAATGCAATGTTTTCAGCCCTCTGATGATTAGCCACGAATCCGAAGGAGATAGGACTGCGCCGATAGCATTATGGTTGGCGGCTAGTTGTTCACAAAGCTTTTCGCCTTTTGCGACGACAAGTCCCGCGAGGACATCATTATGTCCGCCGATATATTTCGTTGCGCTGTGCATGACAATATCAGCACCAAGTTCAATAGGTCTCTGGAAATAGGGCGTTAAAAATGTATTGTCGACAATCAATAGTAATTCGTGCTCCCGGGCGAGTTCTGCGTACAGACGAATATCAAATTCCTGCATGAGCGGATTCGTTGGTGTTTCGATGAAGAGTGCTTTTGTCTTCGAAGTGATCAACTTCTCGGTCTCATTTACATCGGCGAAATTCGTATAGGTTGTGCCAATTGAGTAAACGTCGGAATACTGTTCGAGCAAGCGATATGTGCCACCGTAAATATCTTCTGGAACAATCAATTCATCCCCAGGACGGAAAAGCGTTAGGATAAGCTGAATCGCCGCCATCCCCGAGCTACATGCGTAACCTGAATCCCCACCCTCTAATTTAGCAATCCCTTCTTCTAATATGGAACGGGTCGGGTTTTTCGTCCGTGTGTAGTCATAGCCGGTTGATTGACCGAGCCCTTTATGTTTGTACGCTGTTGATAAATAGATTGGCGTATTGATAGCACCTGTCCTCGGATCGCTGTTATTACCTAATTGCACTAGAATTGTATTCAAACTTTGTTTTGTCATTGTAGTCACCCTTTTCTTTTTAATTGAAAAAGGGGACCCTCTATAAGAAGAGGGTCCCCGAAATATCGTAGACTATCTTCTTATCTTCTAGGGAAACGAACACCTAAAGGAATTAGCACCGTACCTGAACAGGCTGGTTGCTGAGACGTCATAGGGCCCTTCCCTCGGTCTCTCTTGATAAGAATTAAATTATGGAATTATGCGAAAACAACAATTTTCATTACTTTATCATGATACAGAAAATAAAACAAGAGTGAATTGTCAAAATCTATCTTTCAGTAGCTGCATACGTTGATTGAATAGACTGGGGTACGATAAAAACCCAAGTAATACACTTGTTACTGCGGCTGTCGTTAGTAATAGAAAGATGATGAGTAATTGGAACTGGACCGCTTGGATGGGGTCCGCACCTGCGATGATTTGACCACTCATCATACCGGGAAGTTGAACCAAGCCCATTGTCTTCTGACTTTCGATTGTCGGAATCATACTCGCTTTGATCGCATTAATCAGTTGTCTATGAATGGCTTGCTTTGGCATACCGCCGAGTGAGAGGATGAGTTCCGTTTCATCGCGATGCGTTTCAATCTCAGCTGTGAACCGGTTAAGGAATAGGATTGATAGTACCATAGAGTTGCCAATCACCATGCCACTGATTGAAATAATATATTGTGCAGTCGGGGGAACGATTTGAAAGCCAAGCAGGATACTCTGGGTAAGTGCTACTACAAAAAGTAATGTGACTGCGATTTTCCAAGTGATTCCCTTGATGGCTTTTCCTTTCTTGCGAGCGTTTTGTGTCGCTGCTGCAATCATTAATGTGACCATTAGTAAAATATATAAAATATTTTCGGAGTCGAAGACAAATTATAGAATATATCCGACCGCGAGCAATTGGATAATGGACCGGATTGTCGCGATGATTGTGTCTTTTTCCAAATCTAAACGTAGAGTCTTTGATAATAGTAGCGGTATGATAACAAAAATAAGTGTGATGGATAACGTCAGATAACTCATTCAACGCCTCCTTGCACAAACTGCTTTACGAATTCATTTGTTGGTGATTTCAATAAGTCACTTTCACCAGTTTCAATGACTTGACCGTTCATTAGAACCCATGTGTAATCTCCAATCGATAAGGCCTGTTTCAGATTATGTGTAATCCAGATGATCGTTGTACCATATAACTTGTTAATTTTTACGATTAATTCTTCTATTTCATGTAAAGATGTTCGGTCCAAGGCAGATGTTATTTCGTCTAGTAATAGAATTTCAGAGCGGTTAATTAGTGTGCGGGCAATTGATACTTTTTGCCGTTGACCACCGGATAAGTCGTTGGTTTTCCAGTGTAAAAATTGCTCATCCAGCCCAACGTCTTCTAAAATTTTAATGGCATCCCCTTCAGGGAGTTTTCACCTTTAAGTTCCATTGGGAGAGCTAAGTTATGATAGACGGTACCTTTAATCATTGGTGCACTTTGAAGTGCGATTCCTACGCGGCGGCGTAATTCAACGGGTTCATACGTAGAAAAAGGTTTATCATCAATGAACATATCTCCTGAAGTTGGGGAAATCAGCCCGTTACACAATTTAAGCAACGTTGTTTTTCCTGCTCCAGAAGGGCCGACGAGTGTTGTAATTTTACCTCTCGGAAAGGAGCCTGTGATACTTTTTAAAATATGTACGTCACCAACGGAATAATTGACGTCATGAAAATGTATAGCGGGTTCATAAAAATTAGACATTACATTCTCTCCTAAAGTTCGTTATTAGTACAAAAATCGCCACAAGTAAAATGTCGCATAGGCTTCCCAGTTCTTCCAAGGTGCAGCTAACTTCAAAATTTCTTCTTTCGTCGGCTTTTCTTCTGCTTCTGTCAAATGTTTGATGGCGTTATGAAGTCCGACGTCAGCAATTGGAAATGCATTTGGGAACCGCAAACACCGCATTAAGACATAGTTTGCGGTCCAAGGCCCGACTCCACGAATTTTGACGAGCATTTTTTCTGCTTGTTTAAAATCTCCAGTTCCAAATACCTGAGCTTTGGATAAGCTTCCATCTGTGATAAGCTGTGCAACCCCAATCAGATACTCGCATTTTTTAACGGTCATTTTTAATGCCGATAAATCCTCGACTGTAAGCTTCGCAATATCCTCTGGATCAGGGAACAGCCAGTATGACTGACCATCCCATTCTATCGAACTGCCGAATGTCTCTACAAAGCGCCTTTTCAACGTATATGCATATGTCAGATTGATTTGCTGTCCGAGTATTCCCCAACAAAGCGCTTCAAACAGGTCAGGGATGCCGATGTTTCGCAAACCATAAAACTCATTTACTGCTTGTTTGAGTAGTGGATCCTGCTCTGCCATCCTATAAAAGGGTTTTAAATCGGTATTGAGATCAAACCAATCCTGTACATAATGGATGACTTTATCACGGACACTTTCGCTAGACGGTGCATATGTTTCTATAAACCGAATTAGAAGTTTACCCTCTATATTTTCGCTGACTTCGACTAATAGAATTTCATTCGCCACTGGAATGGCCTTGATCACTTTACCGTCACGGATTTCAAACATACACTCATTGGTAGACCTGGACATATAGCTAATATTTTCTTTGAAATTGAACTCTTGCGGAACAGCTATAATCAAACGATCTTGTTGATTAACTAGCATTATAAAAAACTCCTCTACATTTTACCTATATTGAACATATGAATACTTATATAAACTGAGTGAATCTTACCCCTAGCGCCGTAGCGAATTCAGGGGAATTCTATATGTTTAGTTGTACCATAATTCCTGTTGTAAAAGTTTCGCTATCTTGCTATTACGTCCTAAAAAGTATTTATTTTGGAAGTAGAGGGGGTATACTTAATGTAAGAAGAAGAGGTGATTCCGTGAGTAGTCATCAACAATTTGGGCAAATCACTGATGAACAATGGGAAGCAATCACGCATAATGATGCAAGGTTTGATGAAATCTTCATCTATGCTGTAAAATCGACAGGTATTTTTTGCCGACCATCTTGCAAATCAAGAGACCCGAAAAAAGAAAATGTCCATATTTTCAATAATGCAACGGAAGCGATAGCGGACGGATTCCGGCCTTGCAAACGCTGCAAGCCGGGCGGACTGCGTTTACCTGATGAAGAATGGGCTTTTCTAATCGGAGAATATATAGACGAGCATTTTCGTGAGCCATTGACGTTAGAAATATTGGCAGACATGTGCCACGGAAGTCCTTATCACCTACAACGCACATTTAAAAGAATTATAGGGCTGACACCTGTTGAATATATCCAAAAGGTCAGGATAACGAAAGCAATGTATGAACTAACAGTTACTGATAAATCTGTTTCGGAAATAGGACAAAGTGTGGGGCTTTCGAATCTGTCCTATTTCATCACGCTATTTAAAATGAAAACTGGACAAACACCAAAACAATATCGGAAAACGAGTAATGGAGGGGCAGATTAATGGAGAAGACTAGTAAAAACAATGTGTATTGGACATTGCTTAATCACTCACACTGGAATATGTATATAGCTGCGACAACAGAGGGGCTTTGTTTTATCGGGACCCCGAATGCGCCATTCGAAGAACTAGTAGTGTGGGTGAAAAAAAGGCTTCCAAGTCATATGCTAATGGAAGAACCGGACATTCTGCAGCCGCACGCTGTCGAGTTGGTCGATTATTTAAAAGAGCAGCGTAGGGATTTCATATTACCAATCGATCTTCACGGTACTCCTTTTCAACAAATTGTCTGGAAGGCATTGCAAGAAATTCCATATGGACAGACTGTTTCCTATTCGGATATTGCCAAACGGATTGAAAAACCGAATGCTGTACGAGCCGTCGGAACCGCTATTGGTGCTAATCCTGTCTTGATTGTTGTTCCCTGCCATCGTGTCATTGCGAAAAATGGTAAGTTGGGTGGATTCCGAGCTGGTTTGGAGATGAAAGTGCAACTTCTAGAACTGGAAGGATAGTGCATTGAAATGAAAAAAGACAAGGGAGAAGTAAATCTCACCTTGTCTTTTTGCTTTTTAGAGTAGGTATGGAATTAACGGGTTCTTTATTTGTTACATCCAGTACATCAAGTAGGAAAACAAACACAGGAATACCGATAATGAGACCCCATACGCCAAAGAAGTTTTGCGAGAAAATAAGCACGATAAACGTGTAGAAAACAGGTAAATCTGTTTTTGAAGACATTAGTTTCGGATTTAAAATATAGGCTTCAACGCCATGAATAATCATGACTGCAATAATCACGTAGACAACTTTCAGGAATCCTCCGATTGTGAAAGCAATTATCGTCAGAGGAACAAGTGAAATGATGACTCCGGCAACTGGAATGAGCCCTAAAAAGAAAATCATAATTGCCAACCCGATTATTTGGGGGAATCCGAGTATGATCAATACGATCACGGACAAGATTGTATTAACAATTGCAATGATAAATTGAGCTTCAATCACTTTTCCGAACGTTCTTGTGAATTTTTTGCCAAAGAACTCAATTTCGAAGTAAAAAGGAGCAATCTTACTTTCTTTAAATTTGTTTGTAAATTCTATTAAACGAGGTTTTTCTAGTAGGAAAAATAAACTTAATACTAGGGCAAGCAGTACTTGAATGCTGGTTTTACTAATATCAGAGAAATATTTCAACAAAAATGAAAAACCATTTTCCAAATAGGCTGCAATTTGATTGCTAGAGATGATGGATTCTATGTAAGTGAGGAGTACATTGTCATGTGGCGCAGCATAGAAGTTCGTAACTCTTACAATAATTTGACTGATTTCCATAGTGATTATTGGTAAATATTTTGCAACACCAACTGTCAGTACGGCTACAATCAGTGTATACAGCAGAATGACCAGTAGTTTGCGGTTAATCCTCACACGCTTTACGGTGAATTCAACAAGTCGATCCAGCAAGAAAGCGAAAATGAAGGTAAGCAAAATAATATTTATCATACTTTTGACACTGTACAGAATTAAAATAATTAAAGCGAATATCAGAATACGCCGTGGTCCCTTTTTCTCGAAAATGTCTAATAACCCATTCATATGACTTTAGCTCCTCCATAAATAATTAAAAGTGAAAATGAGAAATGAGACCTTTCATTGTTAGCGATGGCAGTGAAAAAGGAGTTATAAACCGTAAAAGGTCACATCTCCTCCTCTTATGTTTAATTATATGATAGATATTGCAATAAATGAAGTTTGAAACATATTTTAGTTAGTAGGAATTGCTACCCAATGTCCGTTAGAAACCTCGATTAACTCAGATTGCGATAGCTGATATTTGTCTTCCTCGATTTGTTCTTCCATAAGTGTTCTTTTTTTCTTCGATTCTATTTTTGGGTCAGGAATTGGAATCGCTGAGAGTAACGATTTTGTATAGGGATGCAATGGATTAGAGTAGAGCTCTTCGCTTTCGGCAAGCTCAACGATTCTCCCTGCATACATAACTGCAACCCGGTCACTAATATGCTTAACCATAGATAAGTCGTGCGCAATGAACAGGTAGGTGAGTCCGAGACGATGTTGAAGATCTTCCAATAAGTCTACGATTTGCGACTGGATAGAAACATCGAGTGCTGATAATGGTTCGTCGCAAACGATGAAGTCAGGTTCTACGGCCAGTGCACGCGCAATACCGATTCTCTGGCGCTGTCCCCCGGAAAATTCATGTGGATAGCGCATTGCATGGGCTGGTTCTAGTCCAACCATAACAAGCAATTCTTCAACCCTCTTTTTTCGTTCCTCTTTGTTTTTACTCAACCGATGGATGTCTATTGCCTGACCGATAATATCAAGCACTTTGAAACGCGGATTAAGTGAAGAATACGGATCTTGGAAGATCATCTGCATATGACGCCGCATCGTTTTCATTTCATTTTTCGAAAGCCGGTTGATGGCCATCCCTTGATATAAAACATCGCCGTCCGTTGGTTCATGGAGTCGTAAAATGGCGCGGCCGGTCGTCGACTTACCTGACCCTGACTCACCAACGAGTCCGAGCGTCTCTCCAGGTTTAATATGGAAGCTGATATCGTCCACGGCCTTTACTACATTGCCTTTCCCAACATCAAAATGCTGCTGCAGTGATTTCACCTCTAGCAGGGGTTTCCCATTTTCAATACCAATGGTACGTAAAGGAGTGCGTTTCGGCTTCTTTTTCTCGTCAAGCCGTGGAAGTGCATTGAGCAGTTTCTTCGTATAGGAATGTTTTGGACTTTCAAAAATTTCTTCCGTTGTTCCGGTCTCCACAATTTCACCGTCTTTCATGACGACAACGCGATCGCACATGCCGGCAACAACACCAAGGTCATGGGTAATCAGTATGATGGAGGTTCCAAAACGCTCCTGCATATCTTTCATTAAATTTAAGATTTGGGCTTGTATTGTCACATCAAGTGCTGTCGTTGGTTCATCCGCAATCAGTAGGGACGGACGGCAAGCAAGTGCAATTGCAATCATAACGCGTTGTCGCATTCCACCTGAAAATTCGTGTGGATATTGGCTGAAACGCGCGTCACTATTACGGATACCTACAAGCTTAAGCAGTTCAATGGTGCGGTTTTTCGCATCCCTTTTAGATAAGTTCTGATGTTTGATTAAACTTTCAGCTATTTGCTTGCCGATTTGGATTGTTGGATTTAAAGAAGTCATCGGATCTTGGAAAATCATGCTTATATCGCGACCACGGATACTCTCCATCTCTTTTTCCGTTTTATGAACAAGATTTTCACCTTGAAATTCAATTACTCCATCTTTTAGATAAGAAGGCGGAGAGGGGAGAAGACGCATGATTGAGCGGGCTGTCACGCTTTTTCCACTTCCAGATTCACCTACAATTCCAAGCGTTTCACCTTTCTTCACTTCAAAACTCACACCGCGGACTGCTTCAAATTCCTTGTCGTGGCTCAAAAACGAGACACGTAGATCACTTACTCTTAAAACTGTTTCCACCAACAACACCTACCTACTATTTAGATTTTGGAGTTAATTAAAAATTACGTTGACTTAGACAATTGCTGAATCTATACTTTACTATACCGATATGAATTAAACAATATCGAAAGGGAGGAACCGTTTTAATGGGAGTTAATAAAGAGGTGACACCCTATTTTAGGCTATCGGATGTCCTTCAATATACGTTTAGTAAAATGGAAAGGCGGCCGACTTATAAGTATTGGCTTCTAATTTTAGGTTTACCTGTTCATCTTGTTGTATTGCTATTCTATCTGTCGAAGAGAAAAGATGATAAGTACTCTTCAATTTATGAAGAGGTAAAGGAATCTTTGACTGTATCAGGATATAAAGAGGAATTGGAGCATGATTTTAAAGAACAAATACTACGGCAACAATCGTTCTTCAATAAAGAAATAAATGGGCAGGAAATAGATGGCGAAGTGGAAAAGCTTTCCGAAGAACAATTTAGAAAAATGCTAACGAAAAAGACAAATCAGTTAGCGAATCAGAAAGGCATTCAACAAGTTACGTATTCAACTTACTTTCTATCATTGCTTGGAAAACCGTTGTTCTTGCTAGCCTCATTCCTTCCAGGCATTTTTATGTATCTACTTATACTTTTGTTTAGCAATCCGTACGTCAAATTTATAGTTGAACGATTGATTATGAGCATATTCGTTATAGCAGGAGTTTCGGTTCTAGTGTTCACGATACTTTACTTATCACCATTTGATCCTGCCGCGAATATTCTTGGTGAGGCGGCAACAAAAGAACAGATTGCCTCATTCAATCAATTGCATGGCTTGGATTTATCGTATCTTTCACAATTATGGAATGCGTTAAAAGGTATCGTAACGTTTGATTTAGGAACTTCCTATGCCGGTAATGAGGACGTCGCAGCAAGTATCGCGAATAAATTCCCAATCACATTGACGATTGCGGTCTTATCATTACTGATGGCAGTTGTTATCGCCATCCCTGTAGGCATCATTTCTGCGACAAGGCCGAATTCATTTCTGGACTATTCGTTTATGTTTGTTGCATTAATTGGATTATCAATCCCGAACTTTTGGCAAGGGCTACTATTTATTTTGAACTTTTCTATTAAACTACAATGGTTACCCGCCACATATAGTCCTCAAAACTGGCTGTCTATCATTATGCCGGTGGTCGTACTGGGAACTGCTTTGACTGCATCTGTTGCGAGGATGACACGTTCGTCGATGTTGGAAATCATCAATGAGGACTACATCATCACCGCAAAAGCGAAAGGGCTCAATCGACTTCAAGTTCTATGGAAACATGCGGTAGGCAATGCAATGATACCAATTATTACAGTCATTGGTCTGCTATTCGGGGGAATGCTCGGAGGTGCTGCGGTAACTGAGAAGGTATTTAACATTAGTGGGATCGGAAGTTACATAGTAGATAAGCAGTTCATTCCCGATATACCTGCCATTATGGGTGGGGTTATCTATATTGCAATAACGATTTCATTAGTTAATGTGCTCATCGACATTTTGTATGCGTTTTTCGATCCTCGCATTCGTTCGAAGATGAAGCAATCGTAGAGCGGGAGAAGGTGTGAAGGTGAATGTAAACAAAAAAAATACTTTGAAATTATCGCGGGAATATACACAAGCGAATTTCACTTGGATTATTTCTTTAATCCTGACAATGGTCTTGCTATTGAACAGTTTCGATTTCAAGGAAGGTGAGTTGAAAGGTTCGATCTTTAGCATATTTGTGGCTTATGCTTTTTTTACTATCTTTCAATTATTCCTCACGTGGATGGTGAAGCGAGACCTTTTGATAATAGGTGAAATTCGGAGTTCGACAAGAAAGCTTGGTTATGTACAGCTGTTCAGCATAGTAACTGGAAATATTTTCACTGTAACTTTTGCATTTAATCTCATTAAAAAGCAGAAGACACCAGAGTATACGTTTGCTGTCTATATGCTGCTCAACCAGGTTTTTATCATCGCAATATCATCTTTAAATTTATTTAAGTCCTATGTGGCAGATACGTTTTTAGCGGCAATGATTATCTTACTAGGAATAATGATTTTTCAAGTCGTGACACTGATTCTCACAGCGAAATATGTTAAAGAAGAAAGTGCTCCGGCTGGAATGATGATTGTTGCCATATTATTGCTGTTCACTGCGCTAACGGGAAATCTCTTTGCTCTCTTGCTTGGCTATAGCCTGATTTTAAAGGTTCGCAGTTATGATCAGTCTAGGATTTCGAAGTGGAATACGATGTGGGAGAAGATTACCCGTAATTCAACGGCGATACTTGGTTTGTTTTTCATCATTCTTATGTTTTCCATATCCGTGTGCAGTAAATTCACATTTGACTATGATATGGCAGTTGAAAATGATTATGGTGCAATACTTCAAAAACCTAGCCTTGCTTATCCATTTGGTACCGATAATTTCGGACGGGATTTGTTTTCAAGAATCATCTTTGGTGCCAGAATTTCGCTTCTTGTAGGCTTTGCTTCGACGGTTATTCCGGTTGTTATTGGCGGCTTTCTAGGTGCGTTAGCCGGCTATTACAGTCAGCGAACGGACAATATCATTATGCGACTGCTTGATGTACTATATGCCGTTCCTGGAATTCTATTGGCAATTGCTATTATTGCGGCGTTTGGTGCAAATACGACCAATTTGATTTTTGCGCTTAGTGTCGGGTCTATACCTACCTATGCCCGGACGATGCGTGCGAATGTCATGATGGTGTCAAACTATGAATTTGTCGATTCTGCACGTGCGCTCGGTTCATCGGATTTCTCTATTATTTTTAGACAGATAGTTCCGAATTCACTTGCTCCCATGATAGTCAAGGCAACACTGACAATCGGAGGTGCAGTCATCGCGACGAGCAGTTTGAGTTTCTTAGGACTCGGCGTGGAGCCGCATATTCCAGAATGGGGAAACATTTTAAAAATCGGCAGCACGTACTTGGAATCCCACTCTTATTTAGCCATTATCCCGGGACTAGCGATTATCTTGCTTGTTTTATCGTTTAACTTTTTGGGAGATGGACTGCGGGATGCTTTTGATCCAAGAATGGATTGAACAGAATTACTAAACATTAAAAAGGGGGAATTAACAATGAAGAAAAGTTTATTAACTATTTTAATAGCAATTATGGTGGTTTTGGCCGGATGTGTAAGTACGAAATCGGATGTTTCCGATAAACAGAATGACAACACAGAACCAAAGACGGATAAAAGTAAAGTGGTCCTCGAACTTTTGGGTATGGGTTCTGGGGAAGAAGATATGAACATTGTACGAGATCAGCTTATTAAAAATGGCTTTGACGTCAAATTAAATATTCAACCTGATTACGGTAGTTTCACTGCACAGAAAGAAGCAGGGAATTATGATATCGCATTATCTAGCTGGACTACAGTTACGGGGAACCCGGATTATGCTGTTCGCGCACTGTTCAAATCAGACGGTGATAACAGTATTATGGGTGACGAAGAAGTTGATGCATTGATTGAAAAAGCAAGTACAGAAACGCCTATAGAGTTTGCAGAGACATACAAGCAATTAGAACAGCGTCTAGTGTTTGACAAAGCTTATATTGCACCTCTTTATAATTCATTTAAAGCACAAGGGGTTAATAAAGACATTCTTGACGTAAATACAGTACGACTTGCTAAATCACGTGCAATCGCGTGGGAGTCTATTGACTTCAATGACAAAACAAAAAGGGAAACTGATCCACTAATCGTTCAGCAAGCAATCGGAACGTTGACGTCCCTCGATCCTATTAAAGCAAACGACGGCTCAATTAATACACTTAATACGAACATGTACGTTCGACTAGTTAACCTGACGGATGATGATATAGTCGTTTCAGACGGGTCACTGTCTTATAATCATAGCATCGCAGAAGGCAATTCAACGTATTATTTCCTTCTTCGTGATGATATCAACTTTGCTGCAATTACCGACGGAAAAGCTGTAGATACTGGTGAGCGTGTAGGCGCTGATGATGTTATTTTCTCATTGAACCGTGCAAAAGATCCGAATTCGGTACCCGATCATCGCACATACAGCTTGCATGAACATATTCAAGATGTGGAAGTTGTAACCGATTTATCTGAATTGGATGTTTTGCAATCCGGAAGTAAGGAGACGGTTAGGGAAGGGCTGGAGAAGGGCTTAGACGTGAAAATCGCTGAACTCGTTTCTGATAAAACTGTTGCAAATAATGCTTCGGGAAAATACCAAGTTGTGAAAATGACAACAGTTAATCCATTCCCACAAGTTCTGAACTATTTGGCTCACCAATCCGCAGGAATTGTGTCAAAAAAACAAGTCGAGAGCATCAATACGTATGATGTTGCTTCGTTTGACGTAAGTAAAGATATTGCTTACGGGGACCAGAATACCGTCACAGAAGGTGCCAAATATAACAACACACTTTATGCGAGTGGCCCATACATTCTGTCCCAAAAAAATGATTATGAAGCAATTTTTAACAAAAACCCTGGTTATATGGCAGGGACGGATTACGAACCGAAAATATCTAATGTAACTGTACGCTTTATACAAGATCCGGACAGCACGCTTTCGGCATTGCGTAACAGTGAAATCCATTTGTTTAATGGTATTCCTGAAACAAAATATGATTTAGTTGAAAACGACAGCAAGTTAGTCCTACAAAAAAATGATAGTAACGCTGTAAGCTACTTACTTTTTAATACGAAAAATCGTGAAGTGTCAACAAGTGAAGAGTTAAGAAAAGCTGTTCTTTACTCTATCAACCAAGACGAAATATTAAACTTCTACCAAGGCAACAAGAAGAAGGCTGTTTCTACGGTAAGCCCACTAGTAGATACAGGAAATGAATTGAAGGCTGATCCAGCTAAAGTTCAAGAACTTTTGAACGAATATAAGGCGAATAAATAAAAGTGCATATTTAAAATTATAGGAGTTGAACAAACGAATACTATATAAACTGAACAAAAGCACCGAAACCTAAGACTGACGGCATCCCATGTCGCGGTAGAGAATTCAATAGGGTTCATCATTTTAAAAAATATAGATAGAAAAAAGGCTTTCCGCTGAACAAATCAACGGGAAGCCTTTTATAATGGATAAAGAAAAATGAAATGAAACTTAAAGTTTCGACACGAACGCCTGAATCATGTTATGTTAGGTCGGAATTAGGGTAACTAGTGTATACTGGTACCATTAGAATGCGGAAGAAGGAGATTGACATGAGTTCGAAATATGCAGATGACAGTTTGGCTTTACATACAGATTTATATCAAATCAATATGGCAGAAACCTATTGGGCAGACGGTATACACGAACGTAAAGCGGTTTTTGAGTTATTTTTCAGAAGGCTGCCTTTTGGTAATGGCTATTCGATATTTGCAGGACTTGAACGGGTTCTAGATTATTTGAAGGATTTTCATTTCAGTGAAAGTGATCTTACATACTTGAGGGACGATCTCGGTTATAAAGATGATTTCATTTCTTATTTAAAAGAACTTCGCTTTACCGGTACTGTCTACTCCATGGAAGAAGGGGAACTTGTTTTTGCGAATGAGCCAATTATTCGGGTAGAAGCATCACTAATCGAAGCGCAGTTGATTGAGACGGCTTTACTTAATATCGTCAACTACCAGACGCTTATCGCGACGAAAGCGAGCCGCATCAAACAAGTTGTAAAGGACGAAGAAGTGATGGAATTCGGCAGTCGCCGTGCACATGAGATGGACGCAGCAATATGGGGTGCACGTGCTACATTCATTGGGGGCGTTGAAGCAACGAGTAACGTTCGAGCAGGGAAAAGATTTGATATTCCCGTTGCTGGGACGCATGCCCACTCAATGATCCAGGCGTATAAAAGTGAATACGAAGCCTTTCATGCATATGCGTTGCGCCATAAGGACTGTGTTTTCCTTGTCGATACCTATAATACTGTAAAAATCGGGATTCCAACGGCAATCCAAGTTGCAAAAGAACTCGGTGATAAAATCAATTTCATCGGTGTCCGCCTTGATAGCGGGGATATTTCATTCCTGTCAAAAGAAGCGCGTCGTATGTTGGATGAGGCTGGATTCACTGAAGCGAAAGTCGTTGTTTCGAATGATTTGGACGAATATACAATTCTTAACTTGAAAGCCCAAGGTGCGAGAGTAGATGTGTGGGGAATTGGAACAAAATTGATCACAGCATATGACCAACCGGCGCTTGGGGCAGTTTATAAAATTGTTTCCATCGAAAACGATGAAGGTGAAATGGTAGATACCATCAAAATTTCGTCAACAACTGAAAAAGTAACGACGCCTGGACGGAAAAAATTGTACCGGATTATTGATCTTGAAAATGGTAAGGCTGAAGGGGATTATATAACGATGCATGATGAAAATCCTGCATCTGAGAAACGCCTCAAAATGTTCCACCCCGTCCATACATTCATCTCGAAGTTTGTTACGAACTTTGAAGCGAAAGATCTGCATGTGAAAGTTATTGAAGATGGGGATGTCATTTACGATAATCCTACACTTCAACAAATGCGTGATTATGCCAAAGACAACTTAGGGTTATTATGGGATGAATATAAACGATCGCTTAATCCTGAAGAGTATCCGGTCGATTTAAGCCAGAAATGTTGGGATAATAAGTTGCGCAACATCCAGGAAGTCCAGGAAATGGTGGAAGACTTTATTAACGAATAGGGAGGTTTGTTGAAATTGACACTACAACATAGAATTATTGCTGAGTTAAAGGTGCAACCCTTTATTGATCCTAAAGAAGAAATTCGGAAATCGATTGACTTCATGAAAGAATATGCAAGGAAAAATGTTTTTTTAAATGGCTTCGTTCTTGGGATTTCAGGTGGACAGGATTCGACTCTTGTCGGAAAACTTGCTCAACTCGCTGTTGATGAGTTGAATGGCGAAGAGGAAACAACTCGCTTTAACTTCATTGCAATCCGGTTGCCTTACGGTTCTCAGTTTGACGAGGAGGATTGCCAGGATGCATTAGAATTCATTCAGCCGTCGATGATTTATACAGTTAACATTAAAGAAGCTGTCGATGCGAGTAAACGTGCATTGACTACGGCGGGCATTGTGTTGACCGATTTCGCTAAAGGAAATGAAAAAGCACGGGAACGTATGAAGGTTCAATACTCTGTTGCGGCCATGCACAATTGCATCGTTCTTGGGAGTGATCATGCTGCGGAAGCAATTACCGGATTTTATACGAAATTCGGGGATGGCGGAGCTGACCTTATGCCGATTTATAGGTTGAACAAGCGGCAAGGGCAACAATTGCTTAAGGAACTTGGCTGCCCTGAACACCTTTATTTGAAGACTCCGACGGCGGATCTTGAAGAAGATAAGCCAGCTCTACCTGATGAAGTTGCGCTTGGCGTCACGTACAGTGATATCGACGATTACCTTGAGGGGAAAACGATACCAGAAGGGTCTCGTACAGCAATAGAGAATCATTTTCTTCGTTCAAGACATAAACGGCACATGCCTATCACGATTTTTGATGATTTTTGGAAATGATTTATGGGGCTCCTATGAGGGGCCTTTTTATTTTCCGCTTAACGCTTAAGTTGTTCGAAAATTAGATATCCTGTACTATAAAGGTATGTTTTGTTAATTTTCGGATAAATAAAGCCTTATATACAATTGGGGGAATTGAAATGACGCATAAAGTGATGATTGAAAAAGTCTTAGCTAATATTGAAAAAGTGATGATTGGGAAAAGGAATATTGCCGAATTAAGTGTTACCGCACTCCTTGCCCGGGGTCATGTCCTGCTTGAAGACGTTCCTGGTGTTGGGAAAACAATGATGGTAAAAGCGTTGGCCAAGTCAATTGGGGCAGATTTTAAGCGTATTCAATTTACACCAGACTTGCTTCCTTCTGATGTTCTTGGTGTTTCAATTTATAATCCAAGAGAAATGGAATTTGAATTTAGGCCAGGACCAATCATGGGGAATATTATTTTAGCCGATGAAATTAATAGAACTTCACCTAAGACGCAATCCTCCCTTTTAGAAGGGATGGAAGAGTCCACTGTAACGATAGATGGCGAAACGATGCGGATTCCGCAACCATTTTTTGTCATGGCAACACAAAATCCGATTGAATATGAAGGGACATACCCGTTACCTGAAGCGCAACTTGATCGTTTTCTATTCAAACTGAAAATGGGCTATCCAACAAAGATAGAAGAGATTGAAGTACTTGATCGTGCAGAGAAAGCCGTTCCGATTGACACGTTGGAAACAGTAATATCACTTGAAGAATTAATCGAACTTCAAAAGGCTGTAACGGAGGTTAAAGTCGATAATACCATTAAGTCATATATCGTGGAATGTGCTTCGCAGACACGTGATAATCCATATGTCTATTTAGGGGTAAGTCCACGTGGATCACTTGCGCTTATGAAAGCATGTCAGGCGTATGCAATGATCAAAGGCAGAACCTATGTTACACCCGATGATGTCCAGTACTTATCGCCATTCGTATTTGGACATCGTATGATTTTGCGTCCTGAAGCTAAGTATGAAGGAATTTCCACATTTGAAATTGTAGAACGAATTTTGACTAATGTACGTGTGCCAGTGGATAAGGTTAAGTTGAAATGACAACTGTTAAAAAAATAATCGATATTTCGGGTCGGTTACTATTTGTATTGTTCGTTTTGGTTTCCGCATTTGTTTTTGCGATGTTTCAAGGCGGTGTGGTCAGTTGGACGATTTTTTATGTCATATTGCCTTTCGCTATCTATTCTATATTCCTATTTTTCTACCCAATGTCTAATATGACTGTGGAACGTACCATTAAGACACCTCATGTGCAAAATGGTGAGAAGTTAGTTGTTACTTTATCTATTAAACGTAGAGATCGATTCCCCTTGCTTTATACCGTTGCGAGTGACAAATGGGTAGAGCATGAACTAGCTATTTTGGAGGTTGCAAAGTTAAAGCACCTATTTATTTTTGGATTTCACAAAGAAGTTGAATGGGAATATGAAATCGAAAAGATGCCCAGGGGAGAACATGTACTTCAGGGCTTGGAAGTTGAGGTTTCAGATTTTTTTGGATGGTTTCGGAAAACGAGATTCATTGAAGCGGAAAACACGATTCTTGTGTTTCCAAAAATAACAGGTATTCATTATGTACCATTCGATACACAATATGATCAAGGTACGATGGCCTCACCATTAAATATCATCAAAGATACGACGATGGCGACGGGAGTACGTAATTATCAATCAGGCGATCGGATGACATGGATTCATTGGAAGTCATTTGCTAGAACGCAGACCTTGATGACAAAAGAATTTGAGGATAGACGGTCACAAGAGCTGTTTATAATCATGGATGGCAGACAAACAAAAATGTTTGAGGAGTTAGTGGAACTTACTGCTTCAATATTGAAAGAAGCATCGAGTCATCAGGCAGGTCTTGCATTGATGACATCAGGTCCTAAACCCTCCTTATTCCCTTTTATCCAATCTGAAGAGCGACTTCATATGGCGCTAGTTCACTTGGCGAAAATTAAACCGACAATTGAAGCGTCGCTAGCTGATTTTGACACTGCATTTCAGCAAGGAGGCAGTATTGTATTGATCACCGGGAACCCGGATGGACCTTTCATCCAATCAGTCCTGCGTAGTGTGAAAAATGTTAAATCTATCATTTGCTTGGTCGTCGTGGAACGGGATGATCCGACGTTCCAAAGAATTGAAGAAGATATTCGTTCAGCAAAGTCAAAGGGAATTACCGTGCATTTATTAAGACGAGAACAGTTTACGGATGCTTTCAGTGAGGTGGTGCGATTTTGACCGGAACACGAATTGACAGGCGGCTTCTACTAATAATGTATTTACTTGCATTCATTCTTTTAAGAGAATGGCTAATTCCGATTATTGACTTGACCGATTCGGACTATTTGAAACTATTCTCATTATTTGTCATTCTGTCATTTACTTTGGCATTAATTAAAGCAAAGTGGTGGATAGTCGTTCCTGTAAAACTATTTTTCGTTATATCTGCGACCCATTATGTGTTTGGAGAAAAGGTGCTATTTACAAAGGAAACACTTGTACACTTAATTAGTGACTTTCTTTCCAATGGTCCGATTATCGCGAGTGGTGACTGGGAAAGTATTACGAATCCGTTCAGGACTATGTTGTTTTTCTCACTGCTTTGGATGACGACTTATCTTATCCGTCATTGGATTGAAGTGAGAAAAAGTATATTGCTATTTTATATCATGACTGTTTTATTTATAGCGTTCATAGATACTTATAGCGGATATGCAGCAGGCGGTGCTATCTTCAGAATCATGGTGACGGGATTATTACTTCTTGGTTTGCTTGCGATTACTAGGCTTGCGGAGAAGCACAACACATCTATTTCAACAGGTGCATTTCTATGGATTTCCGTTCCGCTTCTTTTCGCAGTCGTTTTAAGTGGGACGCTTGCAAATTTTCTTCCAAAACAGGATCCGATTTGGCCGGATCCGCTTCCTTATTTTGAATCTATTGTACAAGGTCGCGGTGAAGGAAGTGGAGTGGGAGAGTCTAAAAGTGGATACGATTCGAATGATGCGACACTAGGCGGTTCGTTTGTGCAGGATTCTACACTAGTTATTGAAGCAAAAGTTGCTAGTAAACAATACTGGAAAATTGAAACAAAAAACACATATACGTCAAAAGGGTGGGAACAGGTGCCTCCTGATGATGTCCAGACTAGTTATACTCCTGGCATGAAGATGGGGGAAGTTGAAAGACAAGGACAGGTGCCAACTACTCCCCAATTGCTTGCAGATTTGAAGGTATCGGAAGATTTTCCTTTCATTGTTTATCCATACGGGATGAATAAAGTATACGCGACAAAGAATGTTGTATTTCAACATTCAGAAGCGTCAGGAAAATACAATACAGAAATCGGTGGTAAGGAAGGTATCCTGGACTCTTATCAAGTCGAGTTCACGGAGCCCATTTATAGTTTAAAAGAATTAAGAGCTACAAGGATGGAAGATTACTCAGAGGTAGCTGAAGATTTAACTCAGTACCTACAACTTCCAGTTGAATTACCTGAGCGGGTGAAGGATCTTGCGAAAACCGTTACGGAGAACCATGAAAGTGTTTACGAAAAGACCAAGGCAATTGAAAAATATTTTGCGAGTAATGGTTTTGTCTACACGCAGCAAGGTGTCGCTATTCCGAAGGCGGGAGATGACTATGTAGATCAATTTCTTTTCGATACTAAAATGGGCTATTGTGATAATTTCTCCACATCTATGGTTGTTATGCTGCGCGCAATTGACATTCCAGCTCGTTGGGTGAAAGGTTTCGCTCCAGGGGAATCTGTACTAAATGATGCAGATGAGCAGGTTTATCAAATTACGAATAATGAAGCGCATTCATGGGTTGAAGCATATATGCCTGGCATTGGCTGGATGCCTTATGAACCAACGATTGGATTTAGCGGCTTGACGGATGTCGAATATGATATCGAGTTGGATCTTAATGATTCAGAAGAACCGGAAGTAAAAGAGCCGGAACAGCCAGAGAAAGAGCAAGTCGAAAAGCCAGTTAAGAAGGGAAATCAATACAAAAGTAGTGAGTTATTCAAATCTATCGGTACTTGGATCGAAGATAATATTTGGATAGTAGGAATAATCGGATTTATAGGCGTCTTAGTCTGTTGGAGATTATTCGTAGGTAGAGTGAAGTGGTTTCCTAAAATTCTAATTTTTGCCCATCGTACTAATGAAGAAGACTGGGTTACATTTGCAAAACGTTTTAAGAGTTTATTGAAGCAACTTCACCGTTTTGGCCTGAAACGTGCAAGTGGCATGACGCTCGCTGATTATGCGAAAAATGTCGACCTCTACTTCGGTGGAGATAGAATGAAAATGCTTACAAATGCATATGAAAAGGGATTGTATGGTGGAAATATTACTGATCATGATTGGTTAGAATTGAATGAAATTTGGGAAGACTTAATTAATAGGACTTCAGGTTGATTTTTGTCGTAAATAGAAGTAAAATGAAAAAAGAATAAGCCTAAGGTGCCCTCATATATATCCGATAATATGGTTCGGATGTTTCTACAAGTCACCACAAATGACTTGACTATGCAGGTGGATTCAGCTCATAGATATGAGCTGTTTTCGCTTTTTTATAGATGATGAGACGCGCAGAAAGCTGGACTTTCTGACGCGTTTTTCTCTATTTGAAAAGACCTTATGGGACGTTTGGAATATAGTTATGTTGCTCGATGAAACAATCGGTAAAGTAGCTGAAAAAAGCTGGAATAATAAAATTAAAAGGAGGTTGTATCATCTTGAAGCAGGACAATATTTTAGTATTGGATTTAGGTAGTAGTGAGAATACGACATTAGCCCGTTGGATTCGTGATTTAGGTGTATATAGTGAGATTCACCCTCATGATATTACACCACAAACGATTGAAGGGTTAAAAACGGTAAAAGGAATTATATTAAATGGTGGTAAGAATAATATCGTTGATGGTGAAGCGATTGATGTATTAGATGGAATATACGCTTTAAACATTCCGGTTATTAGTGTGGGTCATCCTTCTACGAAAGCACTTAAAACATTCGAGCAATGGCCAAGTGAAAAGGAAACGAAAGTACTGTTAAAAGATTTCGTGTTCAATACATGTAAGGCGGAAGCTAACTGGAATATGAAAAATTTCATTGATGATCAACTTGCTTTAATCCGTAAACAGGTAGGCGATAAGAAAGTATTATTGGCTCTTTCAGGTGGTGTAGATTCGTCTGTTGTTGCGGCATTATTAATTAAGGCAATCGGCAAGCAATTAATTTGTGTGCACGTAAACCATGGTTTAATGCGTAAAAACGAGTCTGAGGGCGTTGTTCAAATGTTCGAAAAAGACTTGGGGGGTAACCTTGTTTACGTGGATGCAAGCGAGCGTTTCTTAGGTAAACTAAAAGGGGTAGACGAGCCAGAAGAGAAACGTAAAATTATTGGCAATGAATTTATTCGTGTATTTGAAGAAGAAGCGCGTAAACTTGAAGGAATTGACTTCTTGGCACAAGGAACAATCTATCCTGATATCGTAGAATCTGGTACAAAAACGCATAAGGTTGTGAAGTCACACCATAATGTTGGAGGACTTCCAGAAGACTTGCAATTTGAATTAGTGGAGCCGTTATTCCAATTATTCAAAGATGAAGTACGTGCGTGTGGTGTTGAGTTAGGTCTTCCACATGATATGGTATACCGCCAACCATTCCCAGGACCTGGTCTAGGTGTGCGCGTTTTAGGTGAAATTGAGCCTCATCGTCTTGAAGCAGTGCGCGAATCAGATGCTATTTTACGTGAAGAATTTGCACTCGCAGGATTGGATCAGAAAGTTTGGCAATACTTCACAATCGTTCCAAACTTCAAATCTGTCGGTGTACGCAACAACGAGCGAACGTATGAATACCCGATCATTATTCGTGCCGTTAACACAGTAGATGCGATGACGGCGACAGTGGAACAAATCGAGTGGCCAATTCTTCTAAAAATCACTGACCGGATCATTAACGAAGTAAAAAATGTAAACCGCGTATGCTATGACCTGTCTCCAAAGCCGGGCGGCACAATCGAGTGGGAATAAAATAGAAAACATCGTATAAAACCGAGAATATGGCTCGGAAGTTTCTACCGGAACACCTTAAATGTTCCGACTACGATTTCATATAGAAGGGGACAACCCTTTTATATTGGATTTGTTTTGTGGAAGCATGCGAAGTAATTTCGCATGCTTCTTTTTTTCTTTTATTTCATCAGAAAGTATATGTTCTTATAAAACTATTTGTTGATCAGCAGTCACCGGGTTGTTTAATCGGTGGAATTTGAGATGAAGGGAGAGTTAATATGAAAAAATACTTTGAGTTTGATAAGTTGGGAACGAATTACCGCCGAGAAATTATTGGGGGACTGACGACATTTCTTGCAATGGCTTATATTCTTGTCGTCAACCCTTTAGTGTTGTCACTTGACGGTATAACTGGTATTCCTGATGAGATGCGTATGGACAAAGGTGCTGTATTTGTCGCAACAGCACTAGCTGCAGCAGTTGGATCTCTGTTCATGGGGCTTATCGCAAGATATCCTATTGGACTTGCGCCGGGTATGGGATTAAATGCATTCTTTGCATTTAGTGTTGTATTGGGTATGGGTATTCCTTGGCAAACGGCATTAACAGGCGTACTTTTTTCAGGTCTTATATTTATTGTCTTATCACTAACAGGTCTCCGTGAAACGATTATTAATGCAATCCCGGCACAACTTAAATATGCTGTAGGTGCGGGTATTGGCCTTTTCATTACATTCCTCGGATTTCAAAACGCCAATATTATTGTTGGAGATCCAAATACGCTCGTAGCTTTGGGTGACCTAACAAAGGGTCCAACTTTACTAGCAATTTTCGGGCTTGTTATTACAATAATTATGATGGTTCGAAAGATTAACGGTGCTATATTCTACGGAATGATAGCGACTACTATAGTGGGAATGATTTTTGGATTAATCAATTTACCTACCCAAATCGTTTCTAGCGTTCCGAGCGTGGCTCCGACATTTGGTGCTGCATTCGAAGCGATATTCCAAGACCCTGCTTCGTTATTTACAACTCAATTCCTTGTGATTGTTATCACATTCCTATTTGTTGATTTCTTTGATACGGCGGGTACACTTGTCGCTGTTGCGAATCAGGCTGGTTTAATGAAAGATGATAAGTTGCCAAGGGCTGGTAAAGCGCTCCTCGCGGATTCGATGGCAACTGTTACGGGCGCGGTTTTTGGGACATCGACTACGACTTCCTACATTGAATCAACTGCGGGGGTAGCTGCAGGGGCAAGAACTGGGTTTGCTTCTATTGTAACTGGTGTTCTGTTTCTTCTTGCTTTGTTCTTTTCACCGTTGCTGTTCGTTATTACGTCGGAAGTAACTGCACCGGCCTTAATTATTGTGGGTGTGCTAATGGCGTCTTCATTAGGGAATATTGAATGGAAACGTTTTGAAATCGCAGTACCAGCGTTTTTCACGATTATTGCAATGCCGCTTAGTTATAGTATTGCAACGGGTATCGCAATTGGTTTTATCTTCTATCCACTTACAATGATTGTAAGTGGGCGTAGAAAAGAAGTGCATCCAATTATGTATGGTTTATGGTTCATCTTTGTTTTGTACTTTGTATTCATAAAGTAATGAAAGTGTATGAAACGGCCACCTGCCTTGATTAGGGGCCGTTTTTTTATGGGTTATTGCATATGATTTTAAGTCTTGAAGTGGTGAGGATCAATAAAGACTCAACAAACTTTACACAAAGTATACAAAACTGTTGACATATGTTTTAGGTGATGTTATATTAATTAAGCAGTCGGGAACGAACGACAAATACCGACAGCAAGTTACAACAAATGAACCTTGAAAACTGAACAGCAAAACATCAATGAAATACAGCGAGAGTGCTAACGCACTTAAGCAAAACGTTTCTAGTAAGTCGGCTTCGGTCGGACGAAAAAAACACACACTAGAATCTTCGGATTCGGGGGAGGAATTTGATTCCTCCTTAGTCAGCAAGAAATGAGCTATTCATTTTCTTCTATT